>CAYUDF010000044.1:3981-10489 GCA_964443465.1 uncultured bacterium | reverse complement strand
GTCAACCAACACGACTGCACAGCCGCCTCGCCCGTTGAGCTGGTTTCGCGAGTTTTTCGGCGACCCGCCGACGGACAAACTAACCTCGCGGCCCCGGGCTGTCGACACGGGAACTGCCGACTACTCACCGCCACTCGATTTCCCTCCGATATCGATCGACCACGTGGACAATCCGGGCGAGGGTTATGTGTTTATGACGAATTATCTGTGGCAATGGAATCCGTTTCCGCGAAGTTACCTGATGATTCTGAGAAACGACGGCACGCCGTATTTTTTCAGGAAGTCTCCCACGTTCGCGATCGATTTCAAAAAACAGAACGACGAACTGTTGACCTACTTCGAGTACTCCGCTTACGCCTACATCTTTCTGGATTCGACCTATACGCAAACCGGGTCCTGCCGTTGCGGTCACGGTTATCCGGTGGACCCCCACGACCTCAATGTGCTGGACAACGGACACGTCCTCATCATGTGCCAGGACGAACAGACGGTGGACATGAGCCAGATCGTACCGGGAGGACAGCCGGACGCGAGGGTGGTCGGTATGATCTACCAGGAACTGGACCAGGCGAGGGACGTTGTGTTTGAGTGGAGGACGTGGGACCACTTCCAGATCACCGATGCGGTCGGTGTTGAATTCACGGCGGACCGGATCGACTACGTACATTCAAATGCGCTGGTCCTGGACAACGACGGCAACTGGCTGGTGTCCCACCGGCACCTGTCGGAAATAACAAAGATCAACCGCACAACGGGAGATATCATCTGGCGGCTGGGCGGAAAAAACAACCAGTTCCGGTTTGTGAACGATATCAACGACTCGACTGGTTTTTACTACCAGCACGACATCCGCGCGGTGGAAAACGGCAACTACCTGCTTTATGACAACGGTAACTTCCACTCGCCGCCGTTTTCCCGCGCCGTCGAGTACCAGCTGGATGTTCCCGGTAAAACAGCAACTGTGGTCTGGCAGTACAGATACACACCGGATATCTACGGGTGGTTCATGGGGTCGGCGCAAAGACTGCCGGGTGGCAATACGTTCATTTCGTGGGGCGGCACCTACGACGACACCGACCCGACGATCACGGAGGTTCACTCCGACGGTTCAAAGGCGTTTGAATTAACCGTCGAAGACACCACACTGACCTACCGCGCCTTCCGGTTTCCGTGGAGCGGCACCGCGCCCAAACCGGAAATGTGGCTGGGACCATTCGACGACGGTACGCGAACGCTGACGCTCAACTTCGACCGGTTCGGCGACCAGACCGTCGACCACTACCTGGTGTACAGGGGGTGGGAGACGGGAGGTTTTGCCGAATGGGATACAACGGCGGCCAATACCATGGACATTCCCGGTATCGAAAACGGCGTTTTGAATTACTTCCGGGTTCGCGCCGTTTACGCGTCGGGGCCAATGAGCCTTTACTCCGACCAGGTATCTTTTAAATACACCGCGCCGCCCGCCGTGCGGCTGATTGCTCCCGCCGACGGCGCCGTCGTTGAGACGGCGGACGTTTTGTTATCATGGACCCGCGCGGAAGCCACCGACCAGGATACGTTGTTGTACTCGGTTTCGATCGTGGGTGATCGACCCGTGCGGATCGATGGAATCGTCGACACGTTTTATGTGTACGAAGGCCCCGCCGACAGTCCCCAAAACGGGTTCCGGTGGACGGTGTTGTCGGATAACGGCAATTATTATACGGTGAGCCCCGATACATTTGCGGTGCTGTCGTCACGCGCCGGATTCGGAACACCGGCGCAAGCCGCCCTCCACCAGAACTATCCTAACCCGTTTAACCCCGGCACCACCATTCGTTACGACCTGCCCGCCGACGGGCCGGTGATAATCAAGGTGTACAATGTGGCCGGTCAGGAAGTCGTGACCTTGCTCAACGAGACCCGACCCGCCGGATTCTGGACGACCCAGTGGGACGGGACGGACAGAAACGGCGCCCCGGTTGCCAGCGGAGTTTATTTCTCCCGGTTGGAAGCGCGCAGTTTCTCAGCCACGAGAAAGATGGTGTTGTTGCGCTGAAGTTGCTCAGGGATTGTCGGTATAAGTAAACACCTGAAATTTGTCGTGGGCTTCGAGGCGCCGCAGGTAGGGTTCGAGCCCTTCGATTGTCCAGATGCTGAGCTTCTGTTGGCCAACGTCTGAAATCAATGCGATGCGGTTGCCGTCGGGGCTCCACACCGGCATCGCGTCGCGTTTGTGGTTTTTGGTGAGCAGCAGTGCGTTGGTTCCGTCGGCCTTGAACAGGTAGATATCCCAGCTGCCCCAGTCTTCGGCGGTAACGGCCAGGTACCGGCCGTCGGGGCTCCACGTGGGGGCGTATCTCACGCGGCGCGGCGCCGCGATACGTAACCCCCGGCCGCTGGGACCGTGAAAGATCACAACCCCTGCGTCCTGCTTGATCCATGCGATCCGGTCACCTGCGGGCGAAACCGCCGGCCGGGAATTGCCCCCGTCGGAAGATAACTGTCGCGGGGTCCCGCCGCTCAGGTCGGCAACCCACACCTCGTCCGTTCCCGTCCGGTTGCTGGAAAAAACGATTTCGTCGCCGGTCGGAGACCACGATGGCGACATATTGGCGCCGTCGCCGCAATCCAGTTTTCGTACCGCGCCGCTTTCCACGTTTACAATTTTTAATTCCATCTCACCGTCGGTCTCGCTGGCAAAAGCGATCGACGTTCCGTCGGGCGACCACGACAACTGGTCGTACGCGGCCGGGGTCTCCGCCACCTTTTTCGGGGGCGAGCCCTTTTTCCCCGTGGTGTCGATTATATAAATACCACCCGTGCCGTCGGACGTTTTTGCGCGAAAGGCGAGCCGGGTACCGTCGGGTGACCAGGCCGGGCAGTAGTCGTCGCCACCGGGTGGCGTCAACCGGTTCCAGCGCAGCGGGTCTTCATCGGCCACCCGTTGCAGCACCATCACTCCTTCGGGGTCGAAGTACACCTGCCGGAAACGGAGTTCGCCGTTGAGAACGGCCTGACTGTACAGCATCGGCCGCAACGCCGGGCGCAGCCGGTGAATGGTTGTCTGGTGAAGAGACAGATACTTTATTTCGTTTTCCTTCGTGAAGTAGTTCATCACGTCTTCGTAAGGAGCAACGGGGATCTCCTCATATTTTCCGCCGGCGTAAAAAGCGAAAAACGGTTTTCGGGAGCCGATCCGATCCGTGGAAGTCACTTTGTTCCGAAACTGCAGACCCGCCTTTTTGACGGGCAGCAGTTCGGGTTCTTCCGGTTCCAGAAGGGCGGCCCGGTTGAAAACGGGAGACACCACAATCGTGATCACAACCAGGCCAACGGCAATGGCGCGGGCCGTGCGGTTGCGCAAATCGCCGATCGCGAGAATCGCCATCAGTATCAGGATCGGGGCAAAAGGCAGGATGTAACGGTCGATACTTCTCACCGTTGCCAGCGGAATAACAAAAAACGGTACAAGCGCCGCGACCAGGAACAAATACTTACGCCGACGCAGCGAAAATAACGCCAGCAGAAAAACCGCGGGCAGCACACACTTGATCAACAATCCCGTCTCCCGTGGAAGCCGCTCTAAGTAGTCGGTAAACGGGGAGACCGGTTCGACCTCGTCGGCCATTTCCTCGTACGTCTGGTCCTTGCCCTGGAACTGGATCGAGACTTCCCGCATCTTCCAGAACGCCGTACTGGTGCCGAAGAACTCTGACTTCGGCAACACCACGACCCTGCCCGTATTCACAGACAAAACCAGCGAATTGAGAGCAAACACCGCAAGAAAACAACCAGCGGCCAGCGTCAGTTTTTTGAATCCCGCGACACGGATACTGCCCAGCCCGAGTAATCCGGTGATGGCGATGGCTTCGGGACGGGTGATGGTTGCGATACCCATCACCAGTCCGAACCGGACCCAGTGGGACCGGACAAACATCAAAAGTCCCAGGAGCATCCAGAAGATGTAGGTCGATTCCGACAGTGTCGAAAGCGACAACCGGATAAACAGCGGGTTGAGCGCCAGGGTCAACGCGGCCAGGATAGCCAGTTCGCGGCGGACAAAGTGACGGGCGAGCAGATAAAGAACAATCGTCGAGCCCACGGCGGCGGCAAAAGACACGACCATGCCGGCCAGCTGGTAGTCGCGCAGCACAAACTGAAACAACCGTACGGCCAGCGGATATCCGATCGGGAACGACCCCGTCATATGGCCGCTGAACATCGTTTTGGCCTGATTGAGGTAATATGTGCCGTCGTATGCCACCAGGGCGAATGTTTTCAGAAACGGCAGGCGGCTCAACAGGCAGATTACAGCCAGGATCAGGTACAGGTATTTATCCTGGAGTTTGCCTATATCAAACAATTGGGGCGGTTTACCCATGGGACTCCGAGGTCTTTTTTCAGGTGATTTCGATAAAAACCAATAATACCAGATGCCATACTGGATGCGAACGCCCGAATTATGTATAATATATCGAGTCCACGATCAACATATCGTTTGAAACAGGAGAACACATACGCATGAAACAATACCGCACATTTATTTTGACGATCGTAGTTTTTATGCTGGTCACATCAATCGCCCTGGCGGGTGAAAAAGAAAAGTGCGAAAGCAGACAGACTGCCGAAATCCTTACAGTAGAAATGCTTACAAAGTCCCCGGCCAAGTTTGTGGGCCAGGATTTGACCGTCAAGGGTGTCGTCGGCACCGTGTCCTCCGACAAAAATCTGTTTACGATCGTGGACAGCGGAGCTTGTGGCGGATGCCCTTCGAAACGCTCCTGTGCGACACCGGAATTCAAAGTGTCCTACAAAGGCGAACTTCCCAAAAAACTGAAGATCGTGCAGATCACCGGCCGCCTGGTCGAGCATGAGAAGGGCCAGTACCTGCTCGAAGCCAGTAAAGTACAGTAGTCACAAGTCCGCTGGACCCGAATCCTCCTTGTAGCTGGTTTCCCGCCGCGGTATACTCACAAGCGCAATCCAATCGGCCGTGTGGCCGATTGGACGGGTTGGGAGCCGCATCGGGAGCCGATTCTTGAGTTGACGTCAGAACCCTGCCAGATCTCTGTCGCGCGACGATGCTGATTGAGCCTGCGCCAGAATTGTTTACCGGCGTCCAGCTACTCAGTGGACACAATCGCTTCAACAACATTGTTTAACAACTGTGCGTCCTGTTTTGTCTGGATGCCGAGGGAAATCCTTCTCCGGTTGCCGGAAGATATATATGAAGCTGCTGATTGCAAAAACACCATATTTGAGTAACGCCCTTTTCTATTATGGACTGGAAACCAATCCGGAAACGCTGGCAAACCTGGATTTTATCACGTTGATACCCAGTGAGCTGGCCAGTGCGGCGGCGGGTGAGAAGGTGGATGCCGGGCCGATTCCCCTGGTGACCACGTTTGCGGTGGGGGATCGATACGAACAACTGGGTGACTTCTGTGTGGCCACAACCGGGCGCACGCGATCCGTTCTGCTGTTTTCCAGAAAACCCATTGATTGCCTGGACAATGCCACGATTGGCCTGTCCCGGGAAACCGTTACCACAGCCCGTCTGCTCAGGGTTCTATTTGCTCAATTGTACGGAGTGAACATTAAAGGGTACGTGACCGCCAACGAACCTAACGACGGTATTCTGCTCGTCGGCGACCAGGCGTTGCTCAATCGTAACGGTATCGAGGGATACCCGCACATCACGGATCTGGGTGAGGTGTGGCACGACCGAACGGGGCTTCCATTTGTGTACTCTGTGTGGATGGCGCGCAAATCGTTGCCGCGCGAACAGAAAGAGTATCTGAAATCCGTTCTGGCGAATTCACTGACGCAAGGGTGGAAACACCTCAACGCCGCTCTTGCACAGAAAACGAAGAGTCTGGGCATGTCGCGTGCGGAAGCGCGGGAATACCTGGATAGCTTCAGTTTCCGAATGGGCCCGGCGGAGCACGACGGAATCGCAAAGTTTACCGAACTCGAAATAATGACACGCAATCTGGAAGCGGAAGAGACCGTCGACCCGGCCGGGTCCGGCGGATTGAAGCCGCGGTGAAGCCGCTACCGGCCTTGCTCCCGCGTGACAACGATCTTTAAAACAGATGCAATTAGCGTAATATTCCCCTCAAGAGGAGGAAAACGATGGCTTTAAAATTCGGGACAAGCGGCGTTCGTGGACTGGTAACCGATATGACCGACCACGAATGTTACCTGTACACCCGGGCATTTGTTCAGTACGTAAAGAGCAAGGTCTCGCCGGACCGCGTCGCCGTTGCCGGTGATCTGCGCGGCAGCACCCCGCGCATCATCGACGCCGTGGCGCATGCGATTAAGAGCGAAGACCTGAAGGCCGACATGTGCGGCTTTATATCCACGCCAGCCGTGATGAACTACAGCATGTCCCGGAATAACCCGAGTATCATGGTGACGGGCAGCCATATCCCCGACGACCGCAACGGGATCAAATTCAATATGCCCTGGGGCGAAGTGCTCAAGCCGGACGAGGTGGAGATCTCCAGCCGTTACGCGC
>CAYUDF010000044.1:0-3881 GCA_964443465.1 uncultured bacterium | reverse complement strand
GTTGTGCTGGTGGGATTCTCAGACAGCTTTGTACCGGTCGACACCGAAGCGGTACAGGAGCCCGAGCGGCTTGCCGCCTGGGTGAAGGAGTTTAACGCCGACGCGCTGGCTTCAACGGACGGCGACGCCGACCGGCCGCTGCTGGTCGACGAAAACGGAAAGGTCGTCCGGGGTGACGTGCTCGGCATCGTGGTATCCGCTTTTCTCGGCGCCGATACGGTGGCCACGCCGGTCAGTTGTAATACCGCCCTCGAAAAATGTGGCAAGTTCGCCAATATCGCGCGCACAAAAATCGGTTCACCCTACGTGGTGGAAGCGATGAATGCCGCCGTTGCCGCGGGGTCCGGCCCGGTCGTAGGGTACGAAGCCAATGGCGGATTTCTGGTCGCAAGCGACATCACCGATCCGGGCACCGGTGCCGTGTTACCGGCGCTTCCCACAAGGGATGCCGCGCTGCCGATTCTCGCCGCGTTACTCGCCGCGAAACAAGCGGGAGGCGGGTTGTCCGGATTGATCGATGCTTTGCCCCCGCGTGTCACGGCCAGCGGCCTGTTGCGGGGTTTTCCCAACGACCAGGGCAAGGCGCTGGTCGCGCGGTTCGAAGAAGCGGGTAAACCACTCGCCGAAGAGATTTTTTCGCCCCGCTTCGGGCCGGTGGAATCCGTTGATTTCACAGATGGCGCCCGGATTACATTTGACTCCGCGGATGTCGTGCATTTCCGCCCGTCGGGAAACGCGCCGGAGTTCAGGGTCTACACCGAATCGGCGACCGAACAGCAGGCGATAACCAACAACGAAGCCGCGTTAAAAATCGTTGAAGGATTGAAAGGCTGAAAAAATGAACCACCCGGGTTTATTAACAAACACCATTCAGGAGTACGCGTGGGGTTCCCACACGGCGATACCGGATTTGATGGGTACGACCAGCCCGTCGGATAAACCGCAGGCGGAGTTGTGGATGGGCGCGCACCCCAAAGCCCCCTCGCTGGTTAAAACGGAACAAGGAACGATCGCCCTGGACGAACTGATCCGGTTGGAGCCGGACACGATACTGGGAGGGGAACTGTCGGCGCGGTTTGGCGGCAAGTTACCTTTTCTGTTCAAGGTGCTGGCGGCGGCCGAGCCGCTGTCGATCCAGGCCCACCCCACCCTGGAGCAGGCCCGGGCGGGCTACGCCCGGGAAAACGAACTGGGTATCCTGCTGGACGCGCCCAACCGGAACTACAAAGACGACAATCACAAACCGGAAATCCTGTGCGCGCTGACGCCATTCTGGGTGCTGAACGGGTTTCGCGCGATCGACCGGATCGTGGCGCTGTTGCAACAGATCGGCCCCGAAGAACTGTCGGACGAGATCAGCGAATTGGCAAACAACCCGGCTCCCGCCGGACTAAAAAAGTTTTTCAGCGACATCATGACGATAGACAAGGATCGCCAGGCGCGGGCCGTCGGGCAGACGGTGGCGTACGCGGCCGGGCAGTCGCAGGACGATCCGTTGTGGTCGTGGATCGTTGCACTCGACAAAAAATATCCCGGCGACATCGGTGTGTTGAGTCCCGTCCTGCTGAACCTGCTCAAAATGGAACCGGGACAGGCGATGCTCTGCCAGGCCGGTCAGCTGCACGCGTATCTGGATGGTCTGGGCATCGAATTGATGGCCAACTCCGACAACGTGCTGCGCGGCGGTTTGACACCCAAGCACGTCGATGTACCCGAGTTGTTAAGCACGCTTTCGTTTGATCCCAAACAGGTACAACTCCACCAACCGGACGGACGCGGAAACTATCCGTCCGAAAGTGACGAGTACCTGCTCAGTGTATTCTCCATCGATACTGATCGGCCGTTTGAGAGCGCAGAAGATCGTAACGTGGAGATTTTGATCTGTACATCCGGCCGTGGCCTTCTGCGCCGCGCCGGTTCAGAAGAAATACTTCCCTTTGAAAAGGGAGTATCATTTGTTGTCCCTTCCACGTCCCCTCTGTACCGTCTCGAAGGCGAGGCGACGGTGTACAGGGCTTCGGCCCCCTGGGATAAAAATCACAAAGGAGTATTCGAATGCCGGTAGCGGATTTTAACACTTACAAGAACATGCTGGATAATGCCTACAAAAAAGGTTTCGCGTATCCGGCGATTAATATCACATCAATGATTTCGGCCAACGCGTGTCTCAAGGCATTCGCCGACAAAAAGTGCGACGGTATCATCCAGGTGTCCACCGGCGGCGGTCAGTTTGCCAGTGGTATCGGGGTATCCGACTCGGCGTCCGGCGCCGCGGCACTGGCGGAGTATGTGCACCGCGCGGCGAAAAAGTACGACGTTTATGTCGCGCTGCATACCGACCATTGCCCTCCCGACAAGGTCGAAAGTTTTTTGAATCCGCTGCTCGACGAATCGGAAAAACGCCGCGCCGACGGGTTGCCGCCGCTGTTTAACAGCCATATGTACGACGGCTCGATCCTGCCGTTGAACGAAAACATGGAGACCGCCGTCGGGTTGCTCGAACGGTGCGCGAAAAACGACATCATGCTGGAAGTCGAAG
The DNA here is from genome assembly GCA_964443465.1 of uncultured bacterium. Taxonomy (GTDB): domain Bacteria; phylum Krumholzibacteriota; class Krumholzibacteriia; order WVZY01; family JAKEHA01; genus CAYUDF01. The sequence continues at coordinate 1,342 of CAYUDF010000044.1, read as the reverse complement.
CCGGTGTGGTCGGGGGTGAGGAAGACGGTGTTGACCACAGCGGACAACCCGCCGACAAGTTGTACACGACACCCGAAGATATGGTGGAAGTGTACCGCCGCCTGAGCGCCGTGGAAGGTGCGTACTACATGTTTGCCGCCACATTCGGCAACGTGCACGGCGCCTACAAGCCGGGTATCGTCCAGCTCAAACCGACGATCCTCAGGGACGGCCAGGCCGCGGTCAAAGAAGCATTCGGCGACGATGCGTACTTCTGGCTGGTGTTCCATGGCGGGTCGGGGTCATCGCCGGCGGATATTCAGGAGGCGATTTCATACGGCGTTGTCAAGATGAACGTGGACACCGATACGCAGTACGCGTTTACGCGTGCGCTGGCCGACCACATGTTCAAGAACTACGACGGAGTGCTCAAAGTTGACGGCGAAGTCGGCAACAAGAAGTTTTACGACCCGCGGCCCTACCTGAAAAAAGCGGAACAGAGCATGAGCGACCGCGTCAAACAGGCGATAGACGATTTGAAAGCCGAGGGCACCACGCTGTTTTCCGGATAGGCGCTGGATCGCAGCCGTCGGGGATTCATCGGGAGATCTGATTTGAAAGCAATGGTTCTGAAAGTTATCAGCAATGTCGCTGAAAATCCCGAGCCGCTCGAGATGATGGATCTTCCCGTTCCTACACCCGGCGATGGAGAATTGCAAATCCGGGTGTCAGCGTGCGGTGTCTGCCACACCGAGCTGGACGAAATCGAGGGCCGGACGCCACCGCCCACACTGCCCGTGATACCCGGCCACCAGGTGGTGGGGCGCGTTGAATCGCTCGGTGCGGGAGCCGCCGGTTTCGATATCGGCGACCGGGTTGGAGTGCCGTGGATCTACTCCGCGTGCGGCACCTGCGGGTTTTGCCTTGCGGGTCTGGAAAACCTGTGCCCCGATTTCCGTGCGGCGGGCCGCGACGTCAACGGCGGGTATGCAGAATTCATGGTGGTACCCGCCAGTTTCGCCCATTCGATTCCCGAAAAATTTACGGACGCCGAAGCGGCGCCGCTGTTGTGCGCGGGCGCGATCGGTTATCGGTCCCTTGCCCTCAGTGGTCTGGAGAACGGGTTTAACCTCGGCCTTACCGGTTTCGGCGCTTCCGCACACCTCGTGCTGAAAATGGTCCGGCACAAATTTCCCGACTCAAAGGTTTACGTATTCGCGCGCGCCGAGCGGGAGCGCAGGTTCGCCCTCGAGCTGGGCGCCGTGTGGGCGGGTGATACCATCGAACGCTCGCCGGAAAAACTACATTCGATCATCGACACAACGCCGGTGTGGAAACCGGTCGTTGAGGCGCTGGTAAATCT
>CAYUDF010000043.1:0-10497 GCA_964443465.1 uncultured bacterium | reverse complement strand
GCAGTGGCCTGCTGATTGGGTTTGTCCTGTTGCTGACGATCAGCGGCAGCTTCATCCTCATGGGCAGCCAGGGTGTCGTCCTGCAGCGGATTTCGCTGGGAGCTCTGATCATCGCCCTGGGCATGCTGGTGGACAACGCCATCGTCGTGGTCGACGGCATGCTGATCAGAATGGGCCAGGGAATCAAGGCTCGGAAGGCGGCCATCGAGGTAGTCGGCAAGACCGCCTTGCCGCTCCTCGGCGGGACGGCCATCGCCATCCTGGCGTTCGCCGCCGTCGGCACCAGCCAGGACAAGACCGGCGAGTACACACGTTCGCTCTACACGGTGATCCTGGTGTCGTTGAGCCTGAGCTGGGTGACCGCCGTGACCATCACGCCGTTCCTGGCCACACGCTTCCTCAAGGTGAAGCCGCGCAAGAAGGACGCCCCGGCCGATCCTTATGACACCCCGTTCTACCGCAAGTACAAGGGGCTTCTCGGCGCAGCTATCGGCCGGCGCTGGATTTCGGTGATCCTGGTGCTCGCGATCTTCGCGGCAGCGGTCTATGGGTTCGGCACCATCAAGGGCAGTTTCTTCCCGAACTCATCACGGCCCCAGTTCCTGGTGGATTACTGGCTGCCCCAGGGTACCAGCATCCACACCACCGAGCGGGACATATCGGAGATCGAGCAGCACATCCTGACCCTGGATGGCGTCAAACACGTGTCGGCCACCATCGGCCAGGGCGCCATTCGCTTCCTGCTCACCTATTCCCCGGAGAAGGCGAACTCCGCCTACGCCCAGCTCCAGGTCGAGGTTCACAACTACAAGGACGTCGCCCGGCTCAAGCCGGAGATCCAGAAGTATATCGAAGACAACTATCCCGAGAGCATTCCGGCGGTGAAACGATTCATCAACGGTCCGGCCGATCCTGGCGCCGTGCAGGTCAAGATCATCGGAGACGACCCGGTCGAACTGCGCGGGATCGCCGAAGAGGTCAAGGCGATTTACCGCAGTCAACCGGACGCCTTCAACATCCGCACCGACTGGGGTAATCCCGTAATGGTGGTGCGGCCGGTCCTCGCCAAGGAGCAGGCCAATTTGGCCGGCATCACCCGCAGGGACGTGGCGGAAGCCCTGAAGGAAGGCTTCGAGGGCATCACCGTGGGCGTGTACCGCGAGGGCATCGACCTGTTGCCGGTGATCGTGCGTTCCCCGGAGCCCGAGCGCCTCGACATCGCCAGCATTAAAAACCTGCTGATCTGGAGTCCATTGGCGGGCAGCTACATTCCATTGACCCAGGTGGTGACGGGCTTCGAGACCGTCTGGGAGAATCAGATCATCTCCCGGGTGAACCGCCGCCGTTCCATCACGGTGCTTTGCGATCCAGAAAACGGGCTGGCGACCGACATCCTGGCGTACGTCCGCCCCCGGGTGGAAGCGCTGGAAATGCCTCCCGGATTCTCCCAGGAATGGTGGGGTGAGTACAAGAGTAGCAACGAAGCCCAGGGATCGCTGGCCGGAAGCATGCCCACGTTTATCCTGCTGATGATCGTGGCGGTGATTGTGCTGTTCAATTCGTTCCGGCAAACCCTGGTGATCTGGCTGGTCGTGCCCCTGGGTATCGTGGGCGTCACCATTGGGCTGCTGGCCACAGGTCTGCCTTTCAACTTCCTGGCGCTCCTGGGTTTCCTCAGCCTCATCGGAATGATCATCAAGAACTCCATCGTTCTCATCGACGAGATCAACATTCAGATCGGTGAGGGCCTGAACCCCTACGACGCCATTCTTTCGTCCGGCACCAGCCGCCTGCGTCCCGTTGCCATGGCCGCGGCCACGACGGTGCTGGGCATGGCACCGCTGTTCCCCGATCCGTTCTTTAATGCCCTGGCCGTGACCGTGGCGGTGGGACTGACCTTTGCTACCATCCTGACCATGGTCGTGCTGCCTGTGTTCTACGCCATAATCTTCAAAGTGAAGTCCGGTGAGTCGAAGTGATTCCGGGAGGAACCGACGTGAATAGACAACTGCTGACCTTAATCTTGAGCATTTTGGTGATCCAGGTTGCGGCCTCAGCCCCTACGGGGGTGATGGCGCAGCCACGGCCGACCGTCAGGGTGGCCTTCGTGCACGACCGGGTCGGTGCGCCCTGGGCCATGGAATTCCGTGAAAACGTGCGCGCGGAAGTCCAGCGGGTGCTGGACGTGGACTACACGGTACAGATGCCCGCGGAGCTCGACCGCACCGGCGACGGCACCGAGGAATCGGTGCGCGCCGCCCTCGACGCGGTGCTCGCCGACGGCGCCGACCTGGTGATCGCCACGGGAGCGCTGGGAAGCGTGGTGGCGAGCCGGATGCCCAGCCGCGCGCGCCCAGTGATCGGCAGTTGGGTCCTGGACGCCGACTTCCAGGACGTACCCATCGTAAAAGGCGCCAGCGGCATCGCCAATTTCACCTACGTCACCGCGGGCAACGTGGTGGGCGCTGACGTGGTCGCGCTCGGGCAGGTAGTGGAGTACGATCACCTGACCGTCGTCGGCAGCGCAGCGCTCGTCGCCTCGTTGCCGGAACGCGTCCGTGTCCCGACGGAGTACGGCGGGCGCAGCATCAGCTACGCAAAGAGTGACGGTACGGTGGCCGGGACAGTGGCCGGCGTGCCGGCAGAAGCAGACGCGATCTACCTGATGCCCATGGTGAACATGACGCGCGCAGAGATCACCGCGCTGTTGGAGGAGTTTACGGTCCGCAAGCTACCGGTGATCGCCATGATGGGCGAGCCAGACGTACAGGCGGGCGCGCTGATGGGCGTGGCGCCAGGCGCCTGGTCGCGGCGGGTTTCTCGTCGCGTTGCGCTGGTCGCTCGCCGGATCCTGTCGGGCGAGGATCCGGCTCTCATCCCCGTGACCATGGTGCGCGAAAGTCGGCTCTACCTCAACGCGCGGACGTCGCAGCGGATCGGCCTGTCGCCGCCCTTCGAGCTGATCATTGAAGCCGTGGTGTTTGACGAACTGATGCCGGCGGGCACCGAGCGCGTCGATCTGGCGGCCGTGATGGCCAGGGCGCAGAAACACAACCGCGACATCGCCGCCACCGAGAGCGCCGTCGCCGCCGGCAATGAGCAGGTCGCCGTCGCCAGGGCGGAACTGCTGCCCCAGATCGGCGTCGGCCTGGACGGCCTCCTCATCGACAAGGACACGGCGGAGTTTTTTCCCACCACCTCCGAGCGCACCCTCTCCGGTAACGTAAACCTCAGCCAGATCATCTGGTCGGACCGCGCCTGGGCCGGCTACACCATCGAGAAGCATCTGCAGGAGGCGCGTGTGGGCGAGCTGAATCGCGTGCGGCTCGATGTGGGCCTGGAAGCCGCCACCGCTTACGTCGAGGTTTTGCGCGCCCAGACCCACGTGCAGATCCAGCGCCAGAACCTCGTTTTCACACGCACCAACCTCGACCGTGCCGAGGTGCGCGTGGCCGTGGGCGACGCCAATCGCTCCGAGCTCTACCGTTGGCAGAGCAAGATTGCCGGCGAGCAGACCCGGTTGGTGGACGCCGGGGTGTACCGCCGCCAGGCGATGTTCGAGCTCAACAGGGTCTTGTATCGGCCGCTGGAGGATCCCCTCGAACTGTTCGACGCCACCATCGACGACCAGTTTCAAAACGTCGTCGACGAGCGAATCGACGAGTTCATCGACGACCCGGCCAGTCTGGATATCCTGCGTGACTTCATGGCGCAAAAGGGTCTGGCCGCCTCGCCCGAGCTGCAGCAGCTCGACGCCGCGGTCCTGGCGGCCGAACGGGCCCACACGGCCGCGACCCGCTCCTTCTGGGCGCCTGACGTCGGCCTGAGCATGGGGTTGGAGCAAGTGTTCTCCCGCGGCGGCGAGGGATCCCCCATCGCAAGCCCGCCGGCGCCCGACGACACCTTCTGGAACGTGGGCGTGTTCCTGAGCCTGCCGATCCTCGAGGGGGGCGCCCGCATCGCCGAAACCCGCCGCACCACCCAGGAGACCTACCGTCTCAAGCGCGACCACGAGGCTACGGCATACCGGGTCGAGCGCAATGTTCGCAGCACCGTGTTCGATGTGGCCGCCAGCCGTCTGGCCATCAATTTTCAACGCCGCGCCGCCGCGGCCGCCCGTGAAAACCTGACTCTGGTGGCCGATAACTACACACAGGGCCGGGCCATTCTGGTGGAACTCATCGATGCCCAGACCACCGTCTTCAATGCCGAAACGGGAGTGGCCGACGCGGTGAACGACTACCTGTTGGACCTCATGCGAGTCGAGCGGGCGGTGGGGCAGTTCATGTTCTTCGTCTCGGCTGCGGACCGCGAGGCCTGGATTCAGGAGTTGGAGCAATTCGCGAGTGAGCGGCGGTAGGGGAATTTTATATGAGACTGGTGATTCTCGTGCTTTCGCTTCTGCTCTTGCCCGCGGGTGAAAGCAGCGGCAAAAAGGCCGATCTTCACGCGGAGATAGAGACCCTGTACCGCGAGATGGAGCTCGAAGGCTCCTTCGATACGGAAGTTTTCAGGCTCGCCGTCGTGGGATACGCCAATTTGCGCGACAGTGGACAACTGAAGAAGCCCACACCGCTCTCGATAATCGATTACACCAGGCCGTCGACCGAAAAGCGCATGGTCATAGTAGACATTATCGGGCGCAGGCTGCTGTACAATTCTCTTATCGCACACGGCAAAAACACCGGTGAAAATTACGCGGTGCATTTTTCCAACGATCACGAGACCCGCATGAGCAGCCTGGGGTTTTTTGCCACCGGTGTGACGTATTACGGTAAGCGCGACTATTCGCTGCGGCTGCACGGTCTCGAGAAAGATTTCAACGGTAACGCGCTCGATCGCGGCATCGTTATGCATGGCGCCTGGTACGCAACGCAGGATTTCGTGGACAAATATGGCCGGTTAGGTCGAAGCTGGGGCTGTCCGGCACTTCCGCCCGATATCACGGTTGAAATAATCGATCTGGTCAAGGATGGCAGCTGCCTTTTTATCTATTATAACGACCCGGCTTACCTGGAGAATTCGGATTATCTCGACGCAAATCGGGCTGCAGCCTGGTTTAAAAACAACGGAGGGTCATGGAATGCGGCTGACTGAAAACCTAATTGTCCCACTCGCGCTGGTGCTGCTCTGCGTCGCGGTGGCGGCCCCGGCGCAGGAACCGTCCACCAGTCAGGTAATTCAGAGCAGGATGGATGTGCTGGTGTCGCAGGGATCGTTACAGATCGAGCAAGTGAATATCAGAGCCATTCGGCCCCTGCCCGTGTTCTACGAAAGAAGAAATTACCAGCCGTTGTGGACCGATCCAGATGGACTCGAAGAGATCAGAAAGATGATCGCCGCGTCGGCCAACGACGGACTCGTTCCCGAAGACTATCACGCGGCCGCGATCGATGAGATCGCCGGAAGCCCGGATTACCCGTCCGACCCGGCGCGCGCGGCGGACCTTGACATCCTGTGTACGGACGCACTCCTGTCGCTGGCATATCACCTGAAATTTGGGAAGGTCGACCCCGAGCGTCTCTTCACCGCCTGGAATATCTACGAGGATTTGGGCGAGCGCACCGAGATCATCGAGCGGACGGAGGCTGTTTTGGAGGGCGGCTCCGCTGCCGTCGCCCGGACGATCGACGAGATCAGGCCGTCGATGAATATATATCGATCACTCTCAAAGGTCTTGGTCGAGTACCGGAGGATCGAAGCGGAGGGAGGCTGGCCGGCGATACCCGACGGCGATGTGCTCAAGGAGGGCGCGCGGAATCAGCGGGTCGCAACGCTTCGCGAGAGGCTCGCCGTCACCGGCGACCTCGCGCCCGGACAAACGGACCATGGCTTGTTCGACGAGGCGCTGGTCGCGGGAGTCGAACGCTTCCAGAAGCGTCACGGTCTGGACGTGGACGGCGTCGTGGGACCTGCAACGCTCAAGGCACTCAATGTGCCGGTATCTGAGAAGATAGAAATGATCCGGGTCAACCTCGAGCGTCTCCGGTGGGTGTTGCAGGACGAATCCCGGACTTTTGTTGTTGTCAACATCGCCGGATTCGAGGTGTTCTACGTGAAGGACGAGGAACTCGTCTGGCGTTCCCGAGCGCAAGTTGGCAAAGAAGTCCGCGAGACCCCGGTATTTCGCGAGGACATGAAGTACCTCGTATTCAACCCCACATGGACCGTGCCGCCGTTGCTTCTGAAGCAGGACATTATCCCGAAAGCGGTTAAGGATCCGGCATATCTCGACAGAGAGAATATCAGGGTAATCGATCGTGAGGGCAGAGTCATTCCCGCTGCAGAGGTAGACTGGAAGAAGTATCTTAACAGCGGATTTCCCTACACCCTGCGCCAGGATCCCGGGCCGAACAACGCATTGGGCCGAGTCAAGTTCATCTTTCCCAATAAGTATTTTGTCTACCTTCACGACACCCCAAGCCGCTCTCTTTTCTCTCGAACCAGGAGGACGTTCAGCTCCGGCTGCATAAGAGTCGAGTACCCGCTCGAGTTTGCTGAGATCCTTCTTAATGATCCAGAACAATGGAATATCGATAAGATCGAGGATCTCATTGAATCGGCAGAGACCAAAACCGTACATCTCGGACAGCCGTTGCCTGTGTTCCTTCTTTACTGGACCGCTTTTGTTGATGACGGCGCAATCAATTTCCGCGAAGATATATATGGGAGAGATAAACCCATCCTCGCCGGGCTGGACGGCGAGATTCGAGCGAAGGACAGACATATCAACCAGCAAGGGCGATAACGCCGCATTGGCGTGTAACGAAAGGAGTCGTGGCCATGAAAAAGACCACCTGGTTTTTATTGTGCATCTTCATCTGTATTTCCGTGGGATCCTGTACAAAGAAAGAAGGTGCTGAAGAAACCGCTACACAGAAAAAGTCCACCGAAGCCACCGAAGAAGTTGCCATTGTCGGCACATGGCAAGTGACGGAGTGGAAAGCCGATCACGTCGATCAAATCGAGATGTGGCGCATTGGAGACTTGACGGTGGAGTTCCGGGCCGATGGCTCGGTCGAGTCGAAGCTGGTGTACAGCAACGGAGATGAGCGGACTTCGGGGGGCACGTGGAAGAGAAGCAAGGACAAACTGGAAATCCTCGTCAAGGGCGGGGGCGAGAAGGAAGGCGATGAGCCCTTCGAAAGAACCCGGGGATTTACTATTGACGAATTAACCGCCGGTGTATTCGCGTTACGCGCTGAGGTCGGCCCGGCCGATAAGCCGATCGTGCTTACCTACAAAGCGCAGCGCGTACCGGCTCCCGGAGAGTAGACGACGCAGGAGGTTCCTTCGCATGGAAGATTCGACACTCATGTTCGTTGTCTGGGCTTTGACACTGGGCGCGGTTAGCGCCGTGTCGTTGCCTCTTGGGTCACTCGTGGGCCTCAACGTCAGTTTCAAACCGCGGTACATCGCGATTTTTGCGGCGTTTGGTGCCGGCGCGTTGATCGCGGCGCTCAGCGTGGAACTCGTGGCACCCACGGCAATTGCCCTCAACGAGCCGGAGCACGCCGCAGGCGCCGGCCATGCCCGCGCCAACTTTTTTGCCTTGCTCGTTGGTGGCGTGCTCGGAGGCATGCTGTTCGTGGCGCTGGACGCTGTGGTCAACAAGCAAGGCGGCTACCTGCGCAAGACCTCCACGACGCTGGCGCACATGGCAAAACGTCGCCGCGAAGAGGTGCACGAGATGATGCAGGAGGTGCTCGAGGTTCGCCCGTTTGACGCGCTGCCTGGCGAGATGGCGCAGATGGTCGCTGGCATGCTGACACCCGTGAACTTCAAGCAGGACGAGCAAGTCTCGGGCACTGGCGTCGAAGCCTCCCACGCGTACATCGTGTTGGAAGGAGAGGTGGAGGCCGAGGTCGGCGGTAAATCCGGGGCAACCTTTGGACCGGGGACGCTGTTTGGCGTGCTTCCGCTGTTTGTTCCCGAAATGACGAACCTGGGGACGATAAGGGCGAAGAGCGATTTGAAGTGCCTCACGCTGAAGCGTGAAGACGTCGACCACCTCCGTGCCTTGTCTCCCGAGTTCGACGAGGCCTGCCGCGACCTGGCCGGTGAACGTATGGATCAGCTCGAGCAGCACCTGATCTCACGGCTCGATGCAGCTGTCGAGTGGACCCACTCAGCCGCCTCAGCCCTGCGACTCGGAGCAGAAGTGCCGGCACTCGCGATCCGCCGCGCCCATGCGGATCACGAGGGCTCGCCCCTGGCCGTCTGGCTGGGAATCCTGCTCGATGGCATCCCCGAGAGCATCGTCATTGGTGCCGGGCTCTTTATCGTGATCGCGGCTCATCCCGAGGGTGATTCCCTGAGGTTCGTGCACGTGATCCCATACACACTGATAGCCGGGCTGTTTCTATCCAATTTTCCCGAGGCGCTGTCGAGTTCGGCCAACATGCTGGCCGTGGGCTGGACCAAGAGCCGGGTTTTTCTCATGTGGTTTGCGCTGATGGTGATGACGGCCGTGGGGGCAGGTCTCGGTTATCTGCTTGCGGGTGTGCTGAGCGAGACCTGGCTGGTGTTTGCAGAGGGTGTGGCCGCGGGCGCCATGCTGACAATGATCGCAGCGGCAATGATCCCCGAGGCGGCGGCGCACGGCAAGCCGAGCGAGGTAGGGTTGAGCACACTGGCCGGGTTTCTGGCCGCCATAATGTTCAAGCTGCTGGAGTGAGTGTCGAGCCGCAATTGACTCGTTTCGTGGCAACGGATGATGCTTCTCGACGCGCAGAATTAGTTTCGGTACAATCCTGCCATGGAGGGTGAATCAGCGATGAAGCGAAGTGTCGCGTCGACAACAATCTTACTGTGCACGCTGTTGATCGTGGCGTTTTCCGCGACGAGCAGTTTTGCCGAATCGTCTTCCGGGCACGGGGACTTTCCCCGCGCTCTCGAGAGCTACGAAGACGTCGGCGGCATCTGGTTTACACTCAAGGACCGGGTCAGCGAAGAGCCTTTCAACCTTGTCGCCACGCTCATCTTTCTTCTCGCCATCATCCACACGTTTCTTACATCAAAGTTCCTCACGATCTCCCACAAGTGGGCCCACAGCCACGAGGAGAAAATTGAGAGAGGGGAAGTGAGCCGCGACTCCGTGGCCCACGGTTCCGAGCTGATGCATTTTCTCGGCGAGGTCGAGGTGGTGTTCGGCCTCTGGGCCGTCGCGCTGATGCTTGCGATTCTCGCTTTTTACGACTGGGGCACCGCTGTTCACTACGTTGGAGAAACGGTCAACTTCGCCGAGCCCGCGTTCGTTGTTGTCATCATGACGCTCGCCGCAACACGCCCGATTCTCCGACTCGCGGAAGCCATCATCACCCGCATTGCCGGGATGCTCGGAGGATCGCTCTCCGCCCGGTGGTTTACGACGCTCACAATCGGCGCGCTGCTCGGCTCGTTCATCACCGAACCCGCAGCCATAACAATATCGGCGCTACTACTCGCACGCACGTTCTATGCCCTCGATCCCAGCCCAAAGTTCAAATACGCTACCCTCGGCCTGCTTCTCGTCAATATATCAGTCGGAGGAACGCTCACACATTTCGCCGCGCCGCCGGTGCTGATGGTGGCGGCCCCCTGGGGCTGGGATATGGGACACATGTTGGTGCATTTTGGTTGGAAAGCGGCCCTTGGCATTTTTATATCCAGCGGGCTCTACTTCATGGTGTTTCGTCGGGAGTTGTTGACGCTGGAAAGCAAATACACCGTTTTCAGGTTGAAGCAGGAGATTCAAACACGATTTTTGACCCGAGAGAATATGGATGCGCGTTTCAGCCAGCTCACGCGTAGCATCATGACCGACACCGGCACGCGCGACCGGGTTGAGGAGCAGATTTCGGGCGTCATTGATCAGATCCGGGCGCAACTCGAGGAGCAGTTCCTTCCCGAACTGCAAAAAAGAGATATCGACGAGGAGCTCATACGCGAGGCGTTCTCGCAGAGGTTCGAGGAGATCAGGTTGCGGGAAATGAGACGCCTGGTGCCGGGACTGCTGAAGCCCGGCGAGCGCGGGATGTTTGTCGATCCCGACTGGGACAAACGCGATGATCCGGTGCCTTTGTGGGTAACCCTGGTGCACGTACTTTTTATGGGCTGGACGATAATGAATGCGCACCACCCGCCGCTCTTCATAATCGGGATGTTGTTCTTTCTCGGCTTCGCGCAGGTCAGCAAGGATTACCAGAATCGTATCGATCTAAAACCCGCGCTGCTCGTGGGGTTCTTCCTCGCCGGACTCGTCATACACGGGGGTGTGCAGGGTTGGTGGATCGCGCCGATACTGGGGAATTTGGGGGAGATGTCGCTGATGGCGGTGGCCACCGTATTGACGGCGTTTAATGACAACGCGGCCATCACGTTCCTTGCCACACTGGTACCCGGCTTCAGCGATGCGCTCAAGTACGCGGTTGTCGCAGGTGCCGTTGCGGGCGGAGGTCTAACCATCATCGCCAACGCTCCGACCCCGGCGGGCATATCCTTGCTGAAGAAATGCTT
>CAYUDF010000042.1:0-10568 GCA_964443465.1 uncultured bacterium | reverse complement strand
ACGTGGGCATTAATCGCTCCGTCGAATCGTGCACGCTGTGCGAGCACTGGTCGGCCCAGCAGGCTGTCCGGCTTGGATTGATCAACAAGATCGTACCGGTGCTGAAAAACGCCAACGGCGAGTTCATCGCCAACCCGATGGTAACTCGCGAAGAGTACGACCAGTGGGGCAACCCCGCTTACGGTTCGTTCAAAACGGGCGGGGCGCGCAAGGAAGCCAAGGAGATCATGGCCGGCTGCACGAACGATCAATCGGCGCTCGACGCCGAGATCAACCGTATGGCGTGGTCGATGGCGCTCACCATGCCCGACTGCATGTCAAAAACACTGGAGTCTGTACGCAAAAAGAAACTGGAACACTGGCAGAAGAACTGCGAGACCAACCGTTCGTGGCTGGCGCTCAACATGATGACCGAAGCCAAAGCCGGATTCCGTGCGTTCAACGAAGGGCCCAGGCACAACCGCGAAGTCGACTTTATCAAACTGCGCCGGGCGCTGGCCGAAGCTACACCGTGGACCGAAGAACTGGTCGAAAGCGTACTACCGAAGGAGTAAGAAACCCGCTATGCCGTATGAACTGATCAAAGTAAGCGATTCGCACAACGGACAGGTGACCGACATTGTCCTGGGACCGCCACCGGGCAACATTGTGTCGGCGGCGCTGATGAAAGAGTTGTCGGACGCGCTGGAAGTCTCTAACGCCGACCGAAAAAAGAAAATGATTGTGATCTCCGGTGAAGGCAAACATTTCAGTTTTGGCGCCGCCGTTGAGGAACACACGCCGGACCAGATCAACGAAATGCTGCCCGCTTTCCACGATATGATCGGCAGGGTGTTGTCGTCGGCCGTGCCGACGGTGGCCAGGGTCACTGGCGCATGCCTCGGTGGCGGTTTCGAGCTGGTATTGGGTTGCTCGATGATTTTCTGCGACGAGACCGCGACGTTTGGTGTTCCCGAAATACAGCTCGGCGTGTTCCCGCCGCCGGCCAGTATCCTGTTGCCGTACAAGTGCAGCGAGTCGGCGGCGCGCCGTATCGTGATCACCGGCGACAAGGTCAAGGCGGATGAAGCCTACCGGCTGGGAATTGTAGAGGACGTGGCCGCAAAGGGCGCCCTGGACGATCTACTTTCGGGTTTTATTTCAAAACACATTCTGCCCAGAAGCGCGTCGTCTATGCGAATCGCCAACACGGCGGCGATGACGGCGATCTCGTCCTTCTACCACGAGAACATCGGCGAAGTGGAAAAACTGTACCTTGAAGAGCTGATGTCCACCGCGGATGCCGTCGAGGGAATCCAGTCGTTTCTGGAAAAACGGCCCGCGCAGTGGAAGGACGAGTAAGACTCAGCACATGGCAGAGAACCGACAGGCGAGCAAGCAGGAAAACCTTGTGTATGACGTCCGCATGCACAGGGGAGAAGACGCTGACTTTTCTTTATGCCTTGAGCGATACGGTGTCCCACACTACCTGAAGATTGACATTGAAGGAATGGATACGGAGTGCCTCAAGGCCTTGCTGCCTTTTGATGTCAGGCCGGACTACGTGTCTATAGAATCCGACAAACTGTCGTTCGACAAATTATTGTAAGAAATAGATCTGCTCGAACAACTGGGCTACTCCGGTTTCAAGGCGGTTCAGCAAATTTGTATATCAAAACAAAAAGAACCTGATCCTTCCACAGAAGGACGTTACGTCGGTTATCATTTCCAGGCGGGTTCCAGCGGCCTTTTTGGAGAAGATCTTCCCGAACATTGGAAAAACCGTGATCGGGTTGTCAAACAATACAAGTTTATATTTCTTCAGTACCGATTGTTTGGAGACTACGGAAAGCTGGGCAAGTATTTCGTGGGTAAAGTTATCAGAAAAGGTCTGTCGATTCTCCGGGGCAGACAAATTCCCGGGTGGTATGACACCCACGCCAAACACTCTTCCGTCTCTGGAAACGGTTAAAAAAACAGTATCTTGTTGACAGTAAAGGGATTGACAGACGGACAAGGGGCGGTTATCCTCCTGCTTTGATCTCCTTTGTTCCCCGGCGCGTTAGACCACCGAGGCTTTTTTTTATGGAATCCACACAAGCTCTGATCATGCATCCGTACGCGCTGCTCGCCGTTATGATGCTCATTCCCGTACTGTTCATTAACCTCGAGAAATGGACGCGCTGGAAGTTGTTCGAATACCTTCCGCCGGTGATCTGGATTTTCCTGTTACCGATCGCGCTAAGCAGTATTGATGTCATTCCCACGGAGTCGAAGACCTACGACACGTTTAAAGCGTTCGCCGTCCCGATGTTTATTGTGCTGATGCTGCTCGATGTCGACATCCGTGCGACGATGCGCGTGGCGCTGCGAAGCATGGGTGTGCTGGTTGTGGGTGCGTTCGGTGTGGTGATCGGCGGGATGATCGGGTTTTTCTTGTTCAAAGGACAGCTCGAACCGGATGCGTGGAGGGGATTCGGTGCGCTGGCGGGTAGCTGGATTGGTGGCACGGGTAACCTCGCCGCCGTCGCCGAAGCTGTGGAGACACCCCCGACGATGATGGGCCTGGTGGTCATCGCCGATACATTCATTTTTATAGTGTATTTTCCGGTGTTGTTCGTCTGCAAAAAATGGGCGAAACAGTTCGCCCGGTTCACCCGCGTGACCCCGGAGGAAGCCGAAAAGCTTGATAAAGCTGTCGGAGAGCTGAAGGCAAAATCAACCAAGGTCAACTTTATAGATGTACTCACCCTGTTCGGAATAGGCTTCGCGTTGATCTGGGGAATTGGCATGTTTGCGGAACGGTTGCCAGTGATCGAAGGTGTATTCAGCGCCAAGACCTGGCAGATCCTGATTCTCACGACCGTCGCGCTGTTTCTGGCGTCGACACCCCTGCGTAAAATCCCGGGCACTGGCGCGTTGTCCATGGCGCTGGTGTACACCTACCTGTCGATGATCGGCGCCCAGGCCGATGTTCGCGACGCGGCAAGCGCGCCCTACTTTATGCTCGCCGGTCTGATCTGTATCGTTCTGCACCTTGCCCTGGTGCTCCTCGCTTCCAGGATATTCAGGATCGACGTCCACATGGCGGCGATCGCCAGCATCGCCTGCATCGGAGGGGCGGCGTCGGCGCCGGTCGTGGCCGCCTACCACCGGAAAGAACTGGTGCCGGTAGCGATCATCCTGGCCATCGGAGGCTACGCTCTGGGGAATTACCTCGGCTTGCTGGCCGCTTACGGCTGCCGCTGGATGCTATAAGCCCCTCATAATACTTATTTTATAAGATTGTGGGTTTTGTGGGGTTGACTATTGATAACTTAGTAGTATTGTTAAATAAATATTGAAACATAATTAATACTACTACGTATCTGTTTGTACAAATGGCCCGACGTGATCCCGAAATCGGGATTTTCCAGTGGATGGTGACGATTTGGACGAAATCAGTTCCGCCGATAAAAAATTTCAGAAGGAACTCAATTCAGGAACAGTGGCCCTCGTGCTGCTCGGAGTTCTGGAACAGGCCGACGAACCGATGTACGGCTATCAGATCGCAAAGTCCATCGAAGCCCGCATGGCGGGTCGTGACGACGTGCCTATGATGAAACAGGGGGCGCTCTACCCGGTATTACGTTCAATGGAAAGTAGTGGTCTCCTGGAAAGCCGGGTAGAGCCTTCCGTATCAGCGCCGCCACGCCGTTACTACACCATCACACCGGGGGGGCGGGAGACACTTGCCCGGTGGATCAACATTTGGAATCGTATGCGGTCGTTTGTCGACGGCACGTTGAAAGGAATCACGGATGTTTAACAGCATCGATTCATACCTGGAATCACTCACCCGGGAAATGGCCGGAGCCGATCCCGCCACCATTCAGGACGCGCTGTCCGACGCCGAAGAGCACCTGCGCACGGCATTGGACGCCGTCCGACGGGACCAGCCGGACAAAGCGGAGGCCGACATTCTCGCACGGGTCGTGGAAGAATACGGCACCCCCGGTGATATCGCTGCTGCCTACCGGGAGATCGAGGTCCGGACACCGCCTCCGCTGGCCCCCGTGCCACGGCCCGCTGCTACGACGGGTGCTGCCGAACCGGAACGGTCGCCGGTCGCGCGATTCTTTGGTGTGATTGTGGACCCGAGGGCGTACGCGGCATTGTTTTACATGCTGTTTTCACTCATGACCGGAATTATTTATTTTACCTGGGCTGTAACAGGGATTTCCTTGTCACTTGGGTTTATGGTGCTGATTATCGGCCTGCCGTTTGTCACTTTGTTTCTTTTGTCACTGCAGGGCGTCGCGCTGGTGGAAGGTCGCATCGTTGAAGCGCTGCTGGGTGTTCGCATGCCGCGCCGCCCGTTATTCTCGCAGCGTCATCTGGGTTTCTGGGAACGGTTGAAAGTGCTGTTTACCGACAAACTGTCGTGGTCAACCATCGCCTACATGATCGTCCAGCTCCCCCTCGGAATACTGTATTTCACTGTTTTTACCACGTTTCTGGTTTTTGGGATCGGCGGCATCGCACAACCCATCATCCAATACGGTTTCGGCCTGCCTTACGCCTCGATTGATGGTTGGGAATTATTCTACCCCGTATGGCTCTCTCCAGTATGTGTACTGGTAGGTATATTGTGGATCATCCTCACCATGCACCTGGCAAAAATCATCGGTCGAATGCACGGTGCGGTGGCAAAATCGCTGCTGGTTCGAGATTGATGCAATTTGTTTATTTAGATAGACAAACATTAGTCGACACGGTTGTCTGCTATTGACAGTTTCCCGTTTTTCGGCTAGCATCGACCATTGTATTAACATTCACGTTGAGACACTCCCGCCTTGTTTGCAGACGACTGAAACACAGGTGCCCCCCCGCACCGCCACCCTGGAGAGGTAGCCTATGTCAGACTCCCTATCAATCACAGACAATCGGACAGGTAAAAATTACGAAATGCCGATTATCTATGGTACTTATCCCCTATACGGAGCAGCGATTAACGCCATTGATTTGAGAAAAATCAAGGTGTCAGACGAAGATTTCGGGTTGCTGGCGTATGACCCCAGCTTCGGGAACACAGCTTCGTGTAAGAGTTCGATTTCGTTTATTGATGGCGAGAGGGGTATCTTGCGCTATCGCGGATATACCATCGAAGAACTCGCCGCAAAAAGTAATTTTCTGGAAGTCGCCTACCTGATTATGAACGGAGAACTGCCGACCAAGGAAGAGTACGATCAGTGGGTCTATAAAATTACGCACCACACGCTTCTTCACGAGAACACGAAAAAGTTCATGGACGGATTTCGCTACGATGCCCATCCAATGGGAATCCTGGTGAGCACCGTTGCGGCACTTTCGACGTTCTATATCGGCTCAAAAAATGTCATGGATCCCGAGAGACGCCAGTTGAGCACGTACCGGCTGCTGGCCAAAATGCCTACGATCGCGGCATTTGCTTATCGCCACAGCATCGGCCGGGATTATGTGTATCCGGACAATAACATGAGTTACACGGGTAACTTTCTCAACATGATGTTCAGGCGCTTCGAAGAAGGCGAAGAAATTCACCCGACACTCGAAAAAGTGCTGGACGTTTTGTTTACCCTGCACGCCGATCACGAACAGAACTGCAGCGCAAACGCCATGCGCAGTGTGGGTAGCTCATTGCCCGATCCGTACGTGTCATGCGCGTCGGCGGCGGCTGCGTTGTACGGTCCGCTGCACGGCGGCGCCAACGAACGCGTCCTCCTTATGCTCGCGGAAATCGGTGACAAAAAACGTGTCCCCGAATTCGTGAAGAGAGCAAAGGAGGGAGATTACAGGCTGATGGGTTTCGGTCACCGCGTGTACAAAAACTACGACCCTCGGGCGCGGATTCTGAAAGAACTGGCGCCAAAGGTGTTCGAGGTCACCGGCAGTAACCCGCTGCTCGATATCGCCCTTGAACTGGAAAAAGTCGCGCTGGAAGACGATTACTTCATCAAAAGGAAACTCTATCCCAACGTCGATTTCTATTCAGGAATCATCTACCAGGCGATGGGTTTTCCGACGGCCAGTTTTCCTGTGCTGTTCGCGATTCCGCGTACTGTCGGCTGGCTGGCCCAGTGGGCGGAAATGCTGGAGGACAAGGACCAGCGCATCGCGCGGCCGCGGCAGGTATACACGGGTGCAGACATCCGGGATTACGTCCCGATGGAAAACCGGTAACCGCCGCCCCGCGGATTCCACTCAAAAAAGCCGTCCGGCGCACCCGCCGGGCGGCTTTTTCTTTAAGGTAATCGTCCTACCGGCCGATATCCAATATGGGAAATAGCACAACACCATTTACTGGCGGGAGAGCGAATCGATGTCCCCAACCGACGCGAACAAAGCGGGATCCGCAAATTCACCGAACGCGGTTTGCACGGAAGAGTTCACGCTGACGGTATCCGACGACCGGATGGCCGTGCTTTTTGAATGCAGCCGGGTTCTCGGGGAAACGCGTCCGCTGGCCGAATCGATTCTGCTGCGTCTTGTCGAAATGAAAATTGCGACGGAGCGAACGTCGGAAGAACTGGCTGGTGTGATACAAAAGGCCACCGCCGAGGACGGTTCTGTCGAGGGTCTCCCGCTGATCGAAGGAACACAGCCAGGGGATTCCGTAGACGGCACGATTGAGTGGATCAACGATTTTTTTGTTACCGGCTTTGACATCGACGCGGACAGCGACAGGGTTGACTACTGGCACAGGCTCGAAAACCTGAACGTCGGCGACGGCATGGATCTCGCCCGGAAATTCCCGGCGGTTGCCGGTGACCCGGGGGTGGATGTTTTGGGTGAACCCGTTCCGGCGGAAGAGCCCATAGAAGCCCTCATGACATGCGGGCCCAATGTCCAGACAACAGAGGCAGAGGATCATACGCTGTTCACGGCTGCTAAAGACGGCCGATTACGTTGGGCGGACGGCATCATAGCCGTGGATGACGTTTACACCATCGAGGGTGACGTGGATATCAACGTTGGCAATATCTCCCACCCGGGTGCGGTGATAATCCAGGGTAACGTGGCCGTAGGCGCGACGATCGAGGCGGACGGGGATATCGTGGTCAAGGGGTGCGTGGAGCCCGCCAACATCCAGGCGAGCGGCAGTCTGACGGTGGAAGGCGGTATTGTCGGCAGTGACGGAACCCGGATCGATCTCGGTGGTGGTGTCCACGCCAAATACATCCTGGAGGCGACGATTGTTGCCTGCGAGGACCTCGAGATAACAAACGAGATTCGGCGTGCTTCGATCACGACTCGTGGAGCGGTTGTGATGCCGAAAGGAGCGATCGTTGATTCCGAGATTTTCGCCCACAAGGGTATTATGGTTCGTCTCGCCGGGTCCGAGGCGGACGTGAATACTACCCTGGTCCCCGGATTTGATTTCCGCCTGGACGCGGAACTTGAGGAACCCACTGCAAACGCGCATCAGTTCGAAAAGCTGGTCAAGCACCACGAAGGAACGTTACAGGCGCGGATTCGGATCGGGGGAAGGAATGACGAGCAGGCAGTCAGCCTCGCGGCGGAACTGGAAAACCTCGAAACCCGCCTCGCCTCACTGCGGGCGGAAATCCGGAGGATCCAGAAGCGGTCGCGGTCGGCCTCGTTGAGCGAGGTCCACGTCTCCACGCGGATTTTTAGCAATACGATCGTCAAGATCGGCTCTGCCATGCTGAAACTGGACGACACCCTTGATGGCAAATGGGTCTTCTCCAAGGTGGACGGTCACATCGTTCACTGTTGATCCGTTCTTGCCGGTCCGACTCCGCCATATTCCCCGCTCCTCACACAACAAAAACCAGTGCATCAACTCCGTACGGGTGTTCGGCTAGATCGAACTCCGTGATTGTGTTAAAATCGGGTCCAAATCAAAAACCGAAGGAGTGATGTTATGGCGGACAAGGATGGGAACAAAGCGGCACACGATTATCACGCCGATATCCCGATGAAGAGTGAAGTATTCATGATGAAGGGATCGAATTCCCTCGACTGGGGCATGAAAAACCGGCTGTCGAACATATTTAACCCGGATACAGGCCGCACGGTGATGCTGGCCGTCGACCACGGCTATTTCCTCGGTCCCACATCGGGGCTGGAACGTATCGATCTCAACATTGTGCCGCTTCTGGGGTACGCCGACACACTGATGTGTACGCGCGGCATACTCCGGTCCACCATACCGCCGACGTTCAACAAGGGCGTGGTCCTGCGGGCGAGCGGTGGGCCCAGTATCCTCAAGGAACTTTCCAACGAGGAGATTGCTGTCGACATCGAAGACGCCCTGCGACTCAACGTCGCCGCTGTAGCCGTCCAGGTGTATATCGGCGGGGAATATGAAACGCAGTCGGTGTGCAACATGACCAACCTGGTGGACATGGGCAATCGTTACGGTGTGCCGGTGCTGGGTGTGACGGCTGTTGGCAAGGACATGGCCCGCGACGCCAAATACATGCGACTGGCCACACGGATGTGCGCCGAACTGGGCGCAACGTACGTGAAGACTTATTACACCGAAGAAGATTTTGAAACGGTGACGGCGGCGTGCCCGGTACCGATCGTGATCGCTGGCGGCAAGAAGATGTCGGAAATTGATGCGCTGACGATGGCGTACAACGCCATTCAGCAGGGCGCGTCGGGCGTTGACATGGGTCGGAACATCTTCCAGTCGGAAGCGCCGGCGGCAATGATACAGGCCGTCAGAAAAGTGGTTCATGAGAACGCCAGACCGGAAGAAGCCTTCGAGTTTTTCCAGTCGAACAAGAGCCAGAAGTAGCCATGGGAGACCTGCCCCGCATAATCGGCCTGGACAATATTCCGGATGTTCTATCGGAGAAGTTCCGGGATCGCAACGAGATCACGTGTTACGTGGGATCGAATGCCGCGACGCCGACCGCGTCGCTGGAGGCGCTCACACACGGGATCGAAGCGGGGTCGCCGAAACTTCCGTTTTTGAGGATGATTCACGGTCTGCTGCAGGGTCCCGTCCCGTATCTGCGGGAGGGACTCCAGGACCGGGTACTGGCTTACACCATATTCTCCGCCGGTGAAGTTCGTCTCGCGGCCAATGAAGGCCGCGCCCTCTATCTCCCCTGTTCGCTGGTCAACCTGGAAAGCCTGATCGGTAAATCGCGCGAGTACTGCCCCGACGTTGTGTTCGTCAAGGTGTGCCGTTTCGAGCGAACCGGTGAATTTAATCTGGGGCTGACCGTCGAGGGATTAAACACGGCGATCGATCAGGCGTCCGTTGTGATCGCCGAACTGGATAACTTAATGCCGTTCACCCAGGGCGGGAGCATTCTTGATGCCCGGTCGATCGACTACCTTGTTGTCGACGAAGGCGTCAAGCCGGTTTATGACTTTCCCGGACCCGATTTTGACAACATCGAGCCGAAAGAACAGAGGATCGGTGAAATCATCACGGAACACTTTGTTCGGGATGGCGCCACCCTGCAGGTGGGGATCGGCAAGATTACCGATGCGGTGATCGGGATGATCAAGGATGCCGGTTACAATGACCTGGGCGTGCATACCGAGTTGTACGGCGACGGCCTGATGGAACTGCAGAAAAGGGGAATCGTCACCAACCGGCTGAAGAAACAGAATCACGGGTACAGCATCACCAGCCTTATCATGGGATCAAAGGAGCTGTACGACTTCGTTCATATGCGCGCCAGCGTACAAATGCGTTCGTGCAGCTACACCAACGCGGCCGAGATGATCCGCAAGAATCCGCCGTTTGTGTCTGTCAATTCGGCGATGGGTGTGGACCTGTTCGGCAACGTGTGGGCGGATTTTGTCGACGCCCGTCGATACTACAGCGGTGTTGGCGGCCAGCCCGACTTTGTGCGTGCGCTGAACGATCCCGTCTACGGGACGCCGATCATTGCGGTCAAGAGTGTGACCGACAAGGGTGAATCAAAAATTGTAAAGGCACACCCGTCGGGGGTCAGCCTCACCGCCTGTTCGTACGATGGCGTCGTCATTGTCACCGAATACGGTTTTGCCGATCTCAGGGGACTTACGGTCGCCGAAAAAGCGCTGGCGATTGCCAGTATCGCCCACCCGGATTTTCGCGACGAATATCTGCGCCTCGTCTATGACGACCGGTGGTTCACCAAACCGCCCGGTTATACACTCGACCGGACGCCGCGGGGGGTGTCGCTGTACTCCGGTTCCATCAAGTTACCGTAACCGTCGGCCAGGGAGGAATCTCATGTCTCGTTTTACCCGGCTTTTCCTGATGGGGCTTATTTTTTCAATCCTGCCTACGGTCGCACTATCGCAGTATTCAAACGTGCGTGTCAGCAATCCGATGTCGACAAATCCCGAAGAAGTGACGATTGCCATCAACCCGGCCAATCCACTCAACCTCGCCGCCGGCGCCAATATTACATACTACTATTACTCCATGGACGGTGGTTTCAACTGGATCGAGGGAAACCTCACCTCGTCGCTCGGTGTATGGGGGGATCCCGCGGTGACGTTTGATATGGATGGGAACCTGTATTTTGCCCACTTGTCGTGGCCCAACCAGACGTCGACCGACTGGCTCGACAGGATCGTGGTTCAGAAAT
>CAYUDF010000041.1:0-10578 GCA_964443465.1 uncultured bacterium | reverse complement strand
CCGGACTTCGGTTGATACGTAGAGGTCCTGCACATAAACGCCAGGTTACTGGTTCTTGCTCCCGTCCCGAACGGACGGAGGGATATTCCGAAGCTCATATGGCAATCCATGTGCCCGGCAATTTTCAGGCGCGAGTAACAGCGATTAGTTCTTGATATTAAATTGGTTACAGCGAACGGAGGCAAAGAAAAGGGCGGACGTCACCGACACGGCACGGGTAATAATTACCGCTCCGTTCGGCGTTTGATTCCGCCAAGGGGGGTGATTGAGGGTTGGTTCCTTTTTTGCTGGGCAAGTTCGTCCAATTCCCTCTGGTTATCGTTGATGTTGTTTTCATTTTCGGCCGTCGACAGTTTGTCTTTAACTATTTCCCATATTCTGTGTGCCCGAAACGCTTCAGTGGTTTCGCGGCGTTTGTCGTCCACGTCGGCCTTTACTTCGCGCAAATGAATTTGTTTCCTGTCCATTTCTGATCGCAGCCCTTTTTTATACGCGGCCGCTATCTGCAGCAGGCCAATATCGACCTGCCGATATCCACTATCTTTTATGAAGACGTTGGCCCGGTCGCGCGCTTCCCGCAGGTCCTCGATTTCCCTTTTTTTACCCATCAGGGTCGCCTCGGCCCCGGCCAGGTAACCTGCTTTTTCGTCTCTCACGCGTCGATAGTGCTCGAGCAGGCGTTTGATTCGTTGAATCCGGTCGATTCGATTCAATTGATTCCCGTCAGGTCGGCCAGCAGTTTTTCAGTTTGCTCGTAGGTGAATGACTCGTTGATTCCCTGCCGGATGAAATTCCTTATTGGGTCTATATGATCAATCGCCGCGTCGATTTTGGGACTGCTGCCCCGGACGTACGCTCCGATATTGATCAGATCCTCTGCCTCGGCGTAAGTAGCGTACAGATCCAGGATCCGGTTCATCCGCTCGACCTCCGCTTCTCCCTGAAGATCCCGGGCCAGCCGCGAGATACTCTGCAGGATGTCGATGGCGGGAAAAATATTGTTGTTGGCCAGCGAGCGGTTCAACATCACGTGGCCGTCCAGAATCGCCCGGATCGCGTCGGTGACGGGATCGTTCTTGATATCGTCGCCCTCGATCAGGACTGAGTAGAAACCGGTTATGGATCCGTGTACGGACGTACCGGCGCGTTCCAGCAGGTGGGGCAGGCGGGCAAACACCGACGGCGTGTATCCCCTCGACGTAGGCATTTCCCCGGCGGATACTCCGACCTCCCGAAGCGCCATCGCGTAACGTGTGACCGAGTCCATGATAAACACGACATTTTTCCCCTGGTCGCGGAAGTGTTCGGCAATCGTCATTGCCGTCTCCGCTCCTTTTATTCGCATCAGGGGGGTTTCATCGGAGGTGACCGCCACCACCACCGACCGGGCCAGCCCTTCGGCCCCCAGGTTGTTGTCGACGAATTCTCTTATCTCCCTGCCCCGTTCGCCGATCATCGCGATCACGTTGACGTCGGAATCGGCGTTACGGCAGATCATACCCAGCAACGTACTCTTGCCGACGCCACTGCCCGAAAAAATCCCCAGCCGCTGGCCGCGGCCACAGGTGACACAACTGTCGATTGCCTTGACTCCGGTGGAAAGGACTTTTGTTATTCGCGTCCGATCCATCGGCGCAGGCGCCTGGCCGTTTGTCGGCCGGTGCAGAGAGGACCGCAGCGGGGGTTTGCCGTCGATCGGATTGCCCAACCCGTTCAGCACGCGCCCGAGCAGCGCGCTGCCCACGGGGACCTTGAGTGGCCGTTCGGTGGGCGTTATCAACTGTCCCGCGCGAATTCCGTGCGTGTGGTTAAACGGCATCAACAACAACTTGCCGTCGGTAAAACCGATGACTTCCGCCTGGATCGGGGCGGCCCCCGGTCCCTGATCGATCAAACACACTTCACCGACACCCGCCTTGATACCCTCCGCCTCCAGGACCAGGCCCACAAGCTGCGATACGTGGCCGGACACGACTACGGGATCAATCGTCCGGATTCTTTCAAGGATGGCCTCGTTCTCAATCCGGGGAAGATTCATACTGCCTCGTCAGATCGTTTGCGATTTTCAACAGTTGGCCGCGGATCGTGTGGTCAAACGTCGCGACCGGCGTTTCCACAATAAATCCCCCGACATCCACAGAGGGGTCTTCAGACAGTGAGGCGTCCGTCAGCGTTAGAGGAACCAGTTCCATGCCCGAACCGGCGTCGGCCGGCATTCCCGGCGGCACCAGTTGCTTGAGAAATACGATATCTTTCGGATTCACGCGTACACGGACGATCGGTTCCGTCCTGTGGCTGTCCATCGCTTCGCGCAGACGGTCTCGAATCGATTCCGGATTGGTTTTAATCTCGTTTTCAAGAATTTTTTCGGCGATGTTGACGGACATCGACACGGTACGTTCCTCGACCAGGGCGAGAAACGACTCAACTTCCAGTTCCACCTGCGCGGACAGTTCCATAATGGCTTGTTGCCAGCGTGTGATCTGATCCTGCAGTTGCGCGCTCATGTGACCCAGTGTTTTTTTCTCGCCGTCGGCAAAACCCGATTCGTACGATTTTCGTTTCAGACCGTCGATACCCGACAGAAAAAAATCGCGGTCACCCGTCTGTTCGACCGGTTCACCGCCAACGAGGCTGGATTCATCCTGTGGTTGCATCTGGTCGCGGCGCGTGTCCTCGGTCGAAAACAGGGGTGTGAACTGCGCGGCCGCAATGTTGTCGTTATTTTCCATAGATATTCGATTACTCCACCATTACTGAACCGGACCCGGATCTCCCGATAACAATTGAACCGTCTTCTTCCAGCCTCCTCAGCACGTCCACGATGCGCTGCTGGGCCTCTTCGACATCGGACAACCGTACCGGTCCCATGTATTCAATGTCTTCCTTGATCCCGTCGGCTGCACGCTTGGACATGTTTGAGTAGATTTTGTCACTCACGCCATCGGACGTCGCCTTGAGTGCTACGGCGAGTTCCTTGGAATCAATATTCTTGAGCAGCTCCTGAATGGATTTGTCGTCCAGCACCATGATGTCCTCAAATATAAACATCTGGTTTCGAACATCCTGGGCGACTTCCGCGCTGAATTCTTCCACTTCGTCCAGAATATCGACCCACGTATCTCGGTCGATCTCATTGAGGGCTTCGGCCATGCGCTTGGATCCGCCCCGCTGCCTGGCCAGCTCGCCGAAATCTTCCGCCATGGACGAGTTGAACACCTCGTCCATGATCTTGATAACTTCGGGATTGGGTCGATCGAGCGTGGCGATCCGGTAGGCAACGTCACCGCGGACTTCGTCGGGCAACTTTGAAAGCACCGGGCCCATCTGCCGTGAGTCCATATGCGCCAGTACGATCGCGATCGCCTGTGGGTGTTCCTTCTTGAGCACGTTGGCAGCCGTTAACGGGTCAGCTTTTCTCAAAAACTCGAACGAGGCGCCTTCATCGAAGTCGAGCAGACGGCCGATGATCGCGTTGGCCTTCTGTTTGCCCAGCGCGGAATCCAGAATCTCCTGCGCCAGTTCCAGTCCACCCTCTGAAATCGAACCCTGCGACAGCGTCAACCCGAAAAACTCTTCGAGCACATCGGTCTTTTCCTCTTCGCCAATTCTGCCCAGGCGGGCGATTTCCGCCGTCAGCTTTTCGATCTCCGGCTCGCTCAGATGCCGGTAAATCGGCGCCGCCAGCTTGGGGCCGAGCGAGATAATCAGAATTGCCGCTTTTTCAAAACCCGATCGTTCTTTAAGCATTTATAAGATCCTATTCAGACATCCAGCTTTTCATCACGCGGGCGACGTTTTCGGGGTTACCCTGCGCGATACTCTGAAACCTGTCTTCGGCCGAAACGCGCCGCCCGTCGTCGGGCGCGCCGTCCAGCGCCGGAATCCCGCCCATCAAACGCCCACCACCGCCGGCGCGCGAAGGCGCCGGGTTCGTCATCTGTTTTTTCACGGCCAGCACCAGCATCAACGCGATCACCACGGCGACAAGCTTGCCCAGAAAAGATGGGACCATCTGGAAAAGCGACGATGAAAAGAATCCACCGCCGTCGGTGAGCGGTTCCGGATCGGTGAATCGCTGGTTAATGACCGTTATCCTGTCACCTCGGGTCTCGTTGTAGCCCACGGCGTCCATCACCATGCTTCTCAACTGGTCGATTTCTTCCGCCGGTATCCGTTCGTAGGTCACGGCGCCCTGGCCATCAACAATCCGCCGATGGTCAACCGCGACGGACACCGTCATTTTTTCCAGTTCCGCGCCCTTGGACGAAATAAACTGCGTGGTCTCGTCGATTTCGTAGTTGGTAACACTCGACTCGGTGGAATTCTCACCCTCCGACGATTCGTCGCGTTGTTCGCTGCGAACCGACGAACGCTCCGGATCAAATGTTCGTGTGGTGGTTTCGGTCTGTTTCCACGACAAGTCGGCGTTAACACTCACCGCCGCCCTGCCTTCGCCCACCACTTTCCACAACATGCGGTTGGCTTTATCCGACAGGTGACGTTCGATTTCTTTTTTCTTCTGGAGACGCGCCGTAGTGGCCTCGTCCGTTTCGGTGGCGTCGCCCCACAATACCTTTCCGTCGCTGTCGACAACCGATACCTTGCCTGGCTCCAGCCCTTCGACGCCGGAGGAGACCAGATTGGCGATTCCCCGGATCTGATTCTGCGACAGCGTCCGGCCACCCGCCATACGGATCAGTACCGAGGCGGTGGGGTGCTTGCTGTCTTCGATAAATACACTTTCTTCGGGCAGCGCCAGCTGCACCTGTGCACTTTCCACCGATCGCAGGCCGGAGATCATGCGGCCCAGTTCCCCCTGTAATACGCGCCGCAGATTGTCGCGGAGCACCGGTGTGGGCCACATGCCCACGTTTTTCGAGTCCAGCACGCGGCCGCCGGGCGAATCCCCCACCAGTCCTTCGGCGGCGAGCGATACGGCGATTTCCGACACCTGGTCACCATCGACCATAATCGTGCGGCCGCCGTGGGTGACCCTGTAGTCAACGCCTTTTGATTCCAGAACCTTCACAATTTCGCCGGCTCGCGCCATGTCGGCGCCGCTGGTCAGCACCTGCATTTCCGGTTTGCCCACCCACTTACTGAACACCAGTCCGCTGATGACAAACGCGCCCACCATGCTGAGAAGAACCAGCTTCTGACCGTTGGTGAGACCGTTTAAGATTCCCTTTATCTGTCCGACGAGCCCTTCAAAAAAACCCATTTAGCTATTCCTTTTTAAGGCTGTTGTGCTGCAGTCGGTACGACCGCAAAAACACGTTTTGATATATTCTGTACGACTGTCTGCACAAACAGCCGTAAGCTATGCTGCAGCGGGTTCACCCGCTGCCAGCATAGCGCTAGATTTGCATTCGAATAATTTCCTGGTACGCTTCGACCAGTTTATTTCTGACTTCCAGGATCAGGTCAAACGCCAGCCCTGATTCCTGGGCGGCGATCATCACGTCGTGCGAATCAATCGATCCGCCGGATATAACATTTTCCGTAGCGGATGCGTTCTGCGACTGGACCTGACCGAGTTGATCGGTCAGCCCGTTTAACGTTTCCTTG
This sequence comes from uncultured bacterium, assembly GCA_964443465.1. GTDB lineage: Bacteria > Krumholzibacteriota > Krumholzibacteriia > WVZY01 > JAKEHA01 > CAYUDF01. The sequence goes on along the minus strand of CAYUDF010000041.1, from coordinate 5,007 downwards.
AATCCGCTGGTTTTTTCTCCGCCGGCCGCTTTTTCGTACTGCTGGACGAAAAATGACCTTGCCCCTGAAGAACCTATTTCTCTGACCATCTCTTACCTCAAAACTTCAAAATTACCGGTCTGTCAGATCTCCAGTGAGACAATAAACATGTCCTTGGCCGCTTCGAACGCGACAGCGTTGGCCTGGTAGGCCCGCGTGGCGGATATCATGTCCACCATTTCTTCGACGATGTTTACGTTCGGTTTAAGAACGTATCCGTCTTCGTTCGCATCCGGGTGACTGGGGTCGTATTCCAGCCGGAACGGATCCTGGTCTTCAACGATCGAAGCCTGTACGTGGGTTGATTCCGGCCCGGGCACGCTGATTCGCTGGTCCTGGCTCTGCATGTGTTCTTCCCGGGTGCGGACCAGCATCGAAAACTGCCGTTGCGCGATTCTCGGCGACTGCTGCCGTGGATTCGATTGAAGAACGGTCTCCTTGCGCCGATACGGTCCGCCGTCCGGCGTGCGTGTGGTTTCCGAATTCGCCAGGTTTTCGGCGATCGCGTCCAGGCGCCGTCGCTGGGCGCTGAGACCGGACGCTGAAACATCAAATGACGAAAAAATTCCCTTGGGCATGACTCAATCTCCCGTTATCTCGAAGTTCCCCTGATGGCCTTTGTCAGCGTGTTATATTTCATGTCCAGCAACCGTGTAGCCAGCCTGAACGACAACTGGTTCTCCACCAGCGCCACCATTTCCGTCTCCAAATCAACCCCGTTTGCCGTTTCGCCGGCGCCGGTTGTGTCCGCGCCGGGTGCCGTCCCGGCCGGTGGCCGTTCAGTCACAATCCGCGACTGTATCGGGTTGGCGGGACCATTGCCGACCGGCATATGCGAGGGGTCGGTGGCGTATCCCGAAATCCCGGTTCCCTTTCCCATCGCCTTCCGGGCGGTATCTTCAAAGCTCACCCGCCGCGGCTGGTATCCCTCAACCTCGGCGTTTGCGATGTTGGAGGCAATCACGCGGTGCCGCAACGCGTAGGCGTGCAGCGCCTGCTTCAGCGGCGCGAGGCCCGCCCGGTTACCTAATGTGCCGCTGACCTGCATGACCTGTCCTTCCCGCGGTGTCGTCTACCGCAGCGTCCAGAACGTTACTCTCGCCACCCTGGCCCTGTATGTCCGGCGATTCGCCGTAAGACACTATTGTTTCCTCGTTCGATCGTTCGATTTCCATGATCTGCTGAATAACGTTTTTAATTTCCTTGATCGTATTGTTGAGCTCGTTTGTTTCACCGGCGTCCAGCAGCAGTTTGTTACGCTGGTAGCATGACTTTTCCGAATCAATCAAGATGTCCATTTTTTCGATTGCGTGCAGGACGTCTCGTTTTGACTGGAGGGATTCGATAATCTCGCCCAGCGGGCGGCTCTGCAACAGGGCCCGTCGCTCCGTCTGAACCAGCGAATAGATCTGTTTGTACAGGAACAGCTGCTCACGGTAGACGGAGGCCAGCTTTTTGACATACGCCGTCATTTATTCCATCACCTTCATCAATTCGGTCATTTTCTGCGAGTGTTCTTCCAGTGTGCACGCGAGAGACTGCCACCCCGGCAGGCCACCCGCCTGACACAGTTTATTAAAACGGCTTTCGGCCGATTCGTAGTCCTTGTTGTGCATCGCAACACTTCCCAGCATGAACTGCGACCAGGACGCTACAAAGGGGTGGTCTACGCCGGCCAGCAACTGGTACTGCTGTCCGGCCAGGCCATCCAGGCCGGTGGTCCAGTCGATGTCCGCTGACAGCATCAGTACAGACAGCTTCATCGGCGGCGGGAAGTTGCCCCCTTTATCTTTTTCGAATATCCACAGGAGTTCACCAACCAGCCGGGCGGCTGTGGCGTAGTCACCGGCGGCGTACCGGTTGTGTGCGTAATAAAATTTTCCGTGTGTGGTGTAACGTCCGTACTGGCGCGCCACGCGGGCCAGATCTTCGCTTTTTTCGCGCAGGTAAATCGAGGTCAGCATGGCGAGGGTCGCGCGCCTGCCCGCGGCTCCGCGCCGGCAGTCGGAGTCCCACGACTCCCACAGGTTGTCCAGCCCCACGCTGTCGGACGTCATAACATAATGTTGTATCAGAAGTCTGCGCGCATCCGCCCGCAACCGCCCGGTTCCCGCGTTCCGGTCAACCGTCTGCAGCCACTCCACCGCGTCTTCTCCCAGACCCATCCGGTAACATCCCCTGGCGAGCAACATCGCTTTTTCCATCCAGTCAAACGAGGTATCGGGAAAAGCGGCGGACATGCGCCATGTGAGTGGCAGTAACATATCGACGAGCACGTCAAAATCCATCGTATCGGCCGGCACTGGGTCACCCGTCAGATTCATCACAACAACCTGGGACATGGGATGCGAGTCTCCGGAAACGGCCGGAGTTTTTCCACCGGCCAGCTCTTCCGCCGACAGCTTCTGCATACGTGTCGCCACGGTCTCGAAAAGCACCAGTTGTTGTTTGGGTGATATCTTGGCGATTTCGGGAGATTCCGCTTTCTGCGCGAACGCGGAAAAACCACCCGAACCGGCCAGCGCGGTTACCAGCAACGCAAGCAAGGCCAGCGTTGCGTGAAAACGGTTTAGTGTTTTTACGTTCATGCCCGCCGAAAGGGCAATTTATATGCCACGGGAAAAATGTGCCGCGGGTGAGGAAATACTGACGGTGCTTTATCGAGTCTTATGAAAACTTATGATTTTGAACGAGTAGCGTGCCGTGCCAGCGCAGCCGTTTTTCAGATCGGGTGGAAAACAGTTCCGCCGGCTCCGTAAGGATACCGGCGGTGGTGAGTAACTTGTCAGTGCTTAAGTAAAGATGTTACCGGGCAGATGTATTCTTGACGAGCGCCGCGAGCTTATCGACAAGAACCTCCCGCGCTTCAACGCTGTCGTAAAAACCGGTGGCCAGCCGTGCTTTCGCCTGGGCGATTTTGTCGGCGCGGACTTCGGGTAATCCGTCGGCGATTTGTCTGGCTTCGGCGATCTGCCTGGCCAGTGACGAAACCGTGGAAGAGTCGCCGCCGGCGCTTCCCGTCGTCTGTTCCCCGGTCGCCTTGTCGACGGCGTCCGCGGGCTTCTGGTGGGTCGAGGGGTTGGTCTGGCCGATATTCACATTGTTGTCAATTTTCATTTCTTGTAAACCTTCTGCCGGTTACCGCGTTTGTACAGTTCTTCCAGTTGGGTGCGGTTGTTGTCGGCCCGCGTGTCCACTCTCGCCTGAATGAGAGCGTTCTGTCGGCTGACTTCATCGAGCGAGTCGCGGGCCCGGTCCTTATCGGGGGCCGGCTCGGCCAGAACCCCTTCGACCAGTCCTGCGAGCAGCTCGGACCGCCTTTTCAACAGGGTTTTAAGCAAGTCCAGTTCCATTCGCGATATCGCCTGCTGGACCTGTTCAAAATTTGAAGCAATATCGCCTATAACGTCTTTATTGTCAAGCACTTGAATTAGTCCTTCTCTTTACCGATTCCAAGCCAGCCCTCGCGGACCGTCTCCAGACCGGGCAGTATCTCGTCAAGAATACGGCCATCTTTTTCCATCTGGGCGGCCAGGATTTTCTGATACCAGAAATAATACATCTGGTAAAGGTTGGTGGCCACCTCACCCTGCTTGGGATCGAGTGAATCGAGGAGATACGACAGGATGTTCCGGCACTTCTCAAACTTTTCCCCGATATCGGCGGGCAGGTTGCCGCTTTCGTCGTCGGCCGCCTTGGTGCCGATCCTGTCACGGATACTCCGCAGATCCCGGATCAGTTTGTTGTACAGCAACAACAGCAGCTTCAGTGAGTCGGCCGTTTCAACTTCGTTGCGAAGATAGGCCAATTCCGGGTTCATGGGACCTGCAGGGTACTTTGTGGTCGTTTCGTTCATGGTGTTTCCTGTTCCTCCGCGCTGATATTCAAAAGTGAGTCACCGGTCTACTTGTTGATCCTTAACTGGCTGGCAAGCGCGCTCAGCGACGCCAGGCCCTGGGACAGGTAATCCTGCTCCGCCTGCAGCTGGGCCAGAACCGATTCCAGCTGTAGAAACTCCGCCACCAGGCGTTCGCGCTTTAACTCCAGACGGTCGGTCATCGCGTCGATCTGATCGTCGAGTACGTCGATCTGATCGTTCAACGCATTCCGGCGGATAGTCGCATCGCCGTTTTCTTTGTTAGTGATCCGTAAGGTCAGCTCTTTCAGTTTTGCCCCCACCCCTTTTGTCACCAGCACGTTTCCCTGGTCGGCCCCCTGGCTGACCAGTTCGTCGGGTGTGATGGACACCAGCAGCTGGAGCCCGTCTGTGTATTCATTGTCGTCTTCTCCGGTCAGTATCTGGCCGACACCCTTGGCGACTTCTTCGTTGATTGTACCGGCCACGTCCTTGCCGACGGCGGTGTCACCATCGGTCAGGCCGATCGCCGAATAAATCGAATTACCCACCGTCTCGATTTCAACCGACTGCGACGAACCGTACCCGGCCGAATTGAATTCAAAGTGCCCGTTGCCCCCGCCGTCATCCACATAGCGGACGGCCAGCGAATCTTTGGGCAATTCTTCCGAGGCGTCGATTTTTGCCTGGATTTCCGCCGCCAGGGCTTCGCCCGACTGGTACACACCCTCAGCGATCAACAGGTCACCGGTCGAATGGCTGCCGAACTTGATCCGTATGGAGGAGTTGGTCCCGTCGACGACAATCGGGGACGATTGCGACGGATTGGCCAGCTGCGCGCCGGACAACAAAGCCTTTTCGGCCGCTTGTGTGATCTGGACGTTGTATCCCTGCTGAAATTTACTGGTCACGCTGTACGCCCGGGTATCCTCCGACGCGCCCAGAAAACGGATGTCGCCGTCGGTGGTCCGGCCGTCGGTGGCGAACAACTGGAGCACGCTGTCGAGGTCTTCGCGCAGCGCTTCGCTCAGCACGCTTTCTTCCAGTTTCAAGCGGCCGTCTCCCGCGAACGTGATTCCCACGTCGGCCAGACTCTTGAAAGACCCCGTCAC
>CAYUDF010000040.1:0-10594 GCA_964443465.1 uncultured bacterium | reverse complement strand
ATTGAGAGCTGGCATCGCGGTGAAATCTCTTCGCGCGAATGCCTGGAGCGCGAGGCGGAGATGGCGCGTGCACACCCGCGGGAACTCGACAAGTTCATTCTCGAGCGCAGGCTCGATCCCTACTTCAAGGACTTTCACGATTTTGCCAAAAAGCGCGGCATGGAAGTCGCGATTATGAGCGACGGCCTGGATTATTATATCGAAATGATGCTCGTCAGGCATGGCCTGGGGGAAATCGAGTTTTTTGCCAACAACCTCGAAATAGACGGCGACAGGCTCAAGGTGAAATTTCCTTACTATGACCTGCTGGAGTGCAAGGATTGCGGGTGTTGCAAGACCCACCACCTGTATCGATACCGCGAAGAGGGGTATTTCATAATTTATGTCGGTGACGGCAAGAGCGATTGCTGCCCGTGTGCAACGGCCGACCTGGTGTTTGCCAAGGGCCGCCTGCTCGCCTTCTGCAAGGAGGAGGGCATCGATCACATTCCGTTCAGGAATTTCAGGGACGTCGAAAGGGAAGTTCTCGAACGAATCGTTCTGGGAGAAGAGCTGGCGGATTGAGCGGCGGGGTCACAAACCGCGAAACTTACAAGGCGTATTGGAATACCCGGCTATTTGCCGGGTATTTTTTTGCGGATGACGGTGCTGTCGGATGTTGAGTCGGCGCCGGGCACCCTGTAAAACATGCGAAAACCGCCTTCACCGGTGCTGTCGCGGCCGAACTGTATGAGCGCGGCGTCCGGGTTGAGAGTCGGGTGGTCTACGATTTTTTCCGGCAGGTTGTAACGTGGATCCTTGCGATACGTGTAGTAACCCACCTCCGCCATGAAGTAGAGGAGGCTGTCGGGCCCGATTCGTCCCTTGTCGATATAACGAGCCAGGTTGGTTTCTATTTTTTTGATGTCTTCGTCGAATACCTGGTTCTGGTCGGCGCGTACCCAGAACTGTTCAAACAGCCCGCGTATTTCGACACGGTGCGCGTCTCCAAGGCTGTCAGGTGTACACGCCAGGAACTGCTTAACCCATTTGTCACGGTCTCTCGATACGGAATCTCCGCATCCATCCATGCAGATCAGAAAGGCGAGACCGAGAACGGCCGTTACCAGAAACAACTGTCTCATCTGTTTTCTCCCTGTTTCAGCGTGAATCGCCGAAACCATTCACACGTCGCGTCGATTGCTTCGAGAAGCGGTCCCGACCGTGGTGACCGGGCGATCCCAAACGTGTGGCCAGTGCGCAATTTCAGAATCTGTTTCTCCGCCCGCGCCGGTTTCGCGTTATAAAACCGGTCCGCGGATTCTGCCGTGATGACCAGGTCCATTTCGCCGTGAACGGCCAGCTGCGGCACAGCCAGATCACCGGCGCGGCCGGCCAGCGAGTACTCTTCGTGGCGCGCCTCGAGATCGTCCAGAAAACCGATTCCCATGGCGAGCCGTTCTCCGCTGACACCCTCCAGAAAATCGTATTCGCCCGCTTCCCGCCACCGTTTTTTCTGTCTCGGTTTGTAAATGTCGGCGTGTGCCGGCGCCGACCATGTGACAATCGCCGAGATATCTTCGGGGCTTGTCAGGGCGTTGAGTACCACCGATCCGCCGCCCCTGCTGTGTCCCCACAGTCCCGGTCGGACTGATAAACCGACCCGTCCTTCCGCGCCGCGCCGCACCCAACGGATAACCGCCGCCAGGTCTTTTCTTTCGCGGTCGAGTGTATTGTCCCGGAACAACTCCGGGGCAGGGTACACCGGACCACCCGAAAGCCCCCCGTCGCCGCCCGCCGCGCCGTTGTGAGAAAAATCGATCGCCAGCGCGGCGATTCCCGCCTCACAAAGCGAACGGGCGAGTTGTGGGATAAACCCCCACCGCCGGTACCCTTTGAGGCCGTGGCACAGAATCACCACTGATCCTACCGGCCCGTTCTCCTCCCCGGGTTTATACAGGTCCGCCCAGACCGGATTGTCATCGCCTGTGGGGATCTCAATAGTAACAGTCGGATTCGTCATGATTGGCAATATCGTCGGGAGCGGGTCCGTCCGAGACGCTCACCGCATGGTCAAAATAGGGTATTCCCGTTGAAAATTCAAGCGTTAGCCCTTGAACCGGCCATTGTGAATGATTATCATCCATTCGTGATTTTACCCACTAATCCCATAGAAGAACCGGCCTCATCGGATCGGACCCCGTCGGCGAATGCCCCCGGAACCCGCCGTAAAACGGCCCCCGGAGGCGATACAGCGCCGGCAGGGCTGCCCAACGGTGCCCGGGTTGTTCTCGCCCCCCTGTGCGGCATTACGGATGCGGTGTTCCGGAAACTGTGTCTCGACCAGGGCGTGGAAATGGTTGTTACCGAGATGGTTAGCTCGGACGCTATGTCGCGCGGCAAGACGGAACGGGTCCGCTCGCTCCGAGGTCTTGATATGGGTGAGGGGCCGCTGTCCATCCAGATATTCGGCGCCGATCCCGAACGGATGGGGGAGACTGCCGCGTTGCTGTCCGACCAGGGTCCCGATTATATCGATATGAATTTTGGCTGCCCCGTCCGCAAGATCGTTACCCGAAACGGCGGGTCGGCGGTATTGAGGGACCTGGACCTGTTAGGGCGGATCTGCCGGGAAGTGGTGAGGAGAAGCAGTGTGCCGGTGTCGGCCAAGATACGGGCGGGTTGGGACAAGTCGAGTGGGACGGGAATCCGGGAGATCGCGCTGACAATCGAAGACGCCGGTGTTTCGATGCTCGCAGTACACGCGCGGACCCGCAAGCAGGGATTCAAGGGCGAGGCAAACTGGGACCTGATTACGGCGGCGAAAGAGGCGGTTTCGATACCGGTTATCGGCAATGGCGACGTGAATTCCGCCGACGATTTTTTTAACATGGTTTCACATACCGGGTGTGACGCCGTGATGATCGGACGCGGCGCCATCGGCAATCCATGGATTTTTTCACAGATTCGCGCCCGGCTGGGTGATACTCCAGGTACGTTGCCTTCGAACCGTGAACGCGTTGAAATGCTGATCGAACACGTCCGGCGCAAGGTGGACCTGGAAGGCGAACCCGGCGGCGTGGTTACAACACGCAAAGTCATGGCGAGTTATCTCAGGAATCTTCCGGGGGCTCGCGAACTGCGGGGCCGCTTGATGCATGAGGATCGCCTGGTGGGCGTAGAGAACGTCCTTCAATCCTGGCTGGAAACAAACTGTCTCTGAAACCGACGCGGGGCGATACCCCGCCACAAATGTGGACGAATCAAAACTAAAATTACTGTTGGGCCGGTTTAAAACCGGTGAGCTCACAGAAGCGGATGTACTGAAGGAGCTGCGATTTCTACCCTTCGAAGACATCGGTTTCGCCAAGGTTGACCACCACCGCGCGCTGCGCACGGGTTTTCCCGAAGTGGTTTATGGCGAGGGCAAAACCAACGAAGAGATTCTCAGTATCGCGGCGGCGATATTTGACAAGAGCGGAAATTTCCTGATTACACGGTGCGCGGCATCAGCCGCGGAAAAACTGATGGAACGTTTTCCGGATGGAACGTGGGAGGAACGGGCAAGCATCTTTTTTCTCGAAACCAGTCCCCGCGAAAAATTCGGATATATACTTGTGATCACGGCGGGAACCACCGACATCCCGGTGGGGGAGGAAGCGGCGATCACGGCTTCGTTGTTCGGGTGTCAAGTCGACCGGATTTACGACGTCGGTGTGGCCGGTATCCACCGGTTGATGGCTTACAAGTCGATGATCGAGGAAGCGGACGTGATCATCGTGGCGGCCGGTATGGAGGGCGCCCTCGCCAGTGTGGTCGCCAGCGTGTCGAGAGCGCCGGTGGTCGCCCTGCCGACAAGCGTGGGATACGGTGCGAGCTTCGGCGGACTGGCGGCGTTGCTGGGTATGATGACCAGTTGTGCGGCCGGTGTGTCGGTTGTGAATATAGACAATGGTTTTGGTGCGGGGTGCACGGCGGCGTTGATCTGCGCGCGTGCCCGCGAGCTGGCCGCAAAATCGGCGGACAAAAGTTAACCGGGCGAGGAATACCACTGTCATGAAAAAAACGCTACTGATAGACCCGTTCAGCGGGGCGAGCGGTGACATGCTTCTGGCGTCGCTGCTGGACGCGGGCTGCGACCTGGATAACCTGCGTGACAAGCTGCTCGGTATCCCCGCTTTGTCGGGTGTGAAACTGGACGTCGAGAAAGCCCGGTGCGGGGTGTTTACGGCCAACCGCCTGAAGATCGATCTGCCCCACGAACACGCTCACCGGGGTCTGGAAGACGTTCGAAAAATAATCAATGAAGCCGATTCTATCAGCACCGGTGTGAAGAAAAACGCCATCGACACGTTCACCCGACTGGCCGGCGCCGAAGCGAGAGTCCATGGTATCGACGTCGAAAAAGTGCATTTTCACGAGGTCGGTGCGCTGGACGCCATCCTCGATATCGTCGGTTTTTATATCGCAGTGGAAGCACTGAAGATCGATCTGTTTTTGTACACGCGACTGGTTGTCGGGTCGGGAGAAATCACCAGCCAGCACGGGTTAATTCCAGTGCCGGCTCCTGCCACCCTCGAACTGCTGCAAGGTCACCGGGTCGAACTGTCGGACCGCCGGGAAGAACTGGTTACGCCAACCGCCGCGGCGATTATCGCCACCGTATTTCAGCCGGCGCCGAGGGACTCGGGATTTACCGTTAAAACTATCGGTTACGGTGCCGGTACGAGAGAGGCGGGCGAGGGCCAGCTTCCCAACATACTGAGGACGGCTGTCGGATTTCAGGATGATCTGCCGCGACAGGTTTCTATCGTCAGAACCACCATCGACGATATGAATCCCGAGGTTTACGGCTACCTGATGGAGACGTTGTTCAGTGAGGGCGCGCTGGAGGTTTACCACCACTCCGTTATGATGAAGAAAAACCGTCCGGGTACGGAGGTTACGGTGATAACGGAAACGGGGGATGAACAGCGTCTGGCCGGCCTGCTGATGGTTCACACCACCACGCTGGGCGTCCGTATCACCAGGGAAGAGCGGCTGGAGCTCAAACGGCGACAGGACGTTGTTCTCACCGAGCTCGGTGAAGCCCGCGTTAAAATCGGTCTGTTACCCGACGGCGGCGAAAAAATGAGCCCCGAATACGAGTCGTGTAAAAGTCTTTCTCTTCAGTCCGGTCTGCCGATCGTGGAGGTTTTTGAGATCGTACGGCGGGCGTGGAGTCGGAGTCGGTCGCAGGAAAATCCACAGAGAGACAAATGAACAAGAAAATGCCGATACTCTTGGCGCTCGTTGCCCTGGTCACGCTTGCGGCGATTTTGGGGTGTGGTCCCAAAACACGCAAACCGGTCGAAGGCGAACGGGTGTTGCGGCACGAAGTCGCCGAAGGCGAATCCCTCGAAAAAATTGCCAATGATTATTTCGGTAACGCCGATCGCAGCGACGAGATCAAGGATTTCAACCTGCTCGATTCCGACGAAGTCAGGCCGGGCGACGTGGTTCGAATCTACATGACTCCCGAAGACATGGAAGTGCTGAGCCGGCGGAAAAAGGCCAGAATTCCCTATAATGCGGGGCTCGATCTGGTGTCCCGCGGCTCCTACCTGGATGCTGTCAACAAGTTCAGAGAAGCCATCGAACTGGATCCGCAGTTCACCGAAGCGATCTACAACCTCGGCGTGACATACCAGAAGCTGAACGCGCACGACAGGGCGATCGACCAGTTTGACCTGGCCGCGGACATGAATCCCGGAAATCCTGACTATTATTTCGCCATCGGCAACAGCTATTTCCACCTCGAACAGTACCCCAAGGCGGTGTCGTCATTTGAGCGCGCACTCAAGCTGAATCCGCGGCACTTGAAGGCGCAATACGCGCTGGCGACCACCCTTGAAAAGTCGGGGCAGACCTCACGCGCCATCAAGGCCTGGCGGCGTTATCTCGATATGGATAACGACAGCGAGTGGGCGGAAAGAGCCCGCGACAGGCTGGCCGGGCTGGAACAATGATTACTCTGCGCGACGTTTCTGTAACTTTCTCCGACCACAACTCCACTCGGACAAACGCTCTCGAAAATATCTCAATCGATATAGCCGCGGGGGAGTGGATCTCCCTCATCGGCCCGAACGGTTCGGGTAAGACCACATTGCTCCACGCCGTTGCCGGCCTGGTGCAACCGTCGGCGGGAGAGATTGAATACGCGTCCGGCGGCCGCCCGCGCGTCGCGTTGCTTTTTCAGGATCCGGACAACCAGTTTGTCACAACATCCGTTGGAAGCGAGCTTGGCTTGTCGCCGCCCGCCGGATTAACTGCCGAAGAAAATTCCCGCCTCGTGGCGAGCGCGGTGGACAGGTTTGACCTGGCGCATTTGACCGGGCGCAATCCCCACCGGCTGTCCGGCGGCGAAAAACAGAGACTGGCGCTGGCTACTGTGTGGCTCCAGGCCCCCGAGGTGTTGTTGCTGGACGAACCTTCGGCGTACCTTGATCCCGAGGGCGCGGTGATGTGCCGGGACTTCGTTGCTGAAATGTGCGACGGGGGCACGACGGTATTGTGGGCGACACCGGGAGGCGACGAGATCACCGGTGCTGGTCGTATCGTGTGCCTGGACTCCGGACGAATTGTGTTTGCCGGACCGCTGGAAGAACTGATCGGTTGGTCGCAGGTCTCGGATTTCGATTTCGTCAAACCGCCGCTGTGGGATATAGCTGAACGAGTTAATGAAGCCGTGGGGGGGGCGTTGTCCGGCGATAAAATAAACACGCGGGTTGTGTCCAGCCCGGAGGCCCTGGCCGCCCGGATCGCCGAGGTTGTCGGATCCGTTGGCGAAGATGATGCCCCGGATTTCCAGGGCGAGTCTCCGGCCGGCCAGGAAACTGACTCCGTTGTTGAATTAAAAAGTGTCGATTTTGGTTATGACGGAAATCCCGTGTTGAAAAACGTTGATTTTCGACTTGATACAACCGAATGCGTGGGCCTGGCCGGCCCTAACGGCGCGGGAAAATCTTCTCTGCTCGGGTTACTGGCGGGCGTTCATAAACCGACCGCCGGGTCGTTCGAGTACAAGTTTAAAAACATAACGGACGGCAGCCGGCAGAATATATTTTATCTTTTCCAAAGTCCGGAACAGTTGTTTTTTGCGGAATCGGTCGCGGAAGAAATCAGTTTTGGTCTGGAGAGACTCGGCCTGGCCGCCGAGGAACGAAAACGCCGAAGCGCAGAAGCGCTCGGGCGGGTCGGACTTGACCCGGCGGTGTATCTGCCGAGAGAACCGCTGACCCTCAGTCCCGGCGAGATGCGGAGGGTTGCGTTTGCCATCGCATTGGCGTTAGAGCCGGCTTTTCTGCTGCTGGACGAGCCCAGTTCCTGTCTCGATCCCGCCGGCCGGCGAATTCTGGATTCGGTAATTTCTGACCGGCGTGAGAGTGGCAAAACGACCGTTGTGGCTTCTCACGATGTCTCTTTTCTCACCGAAGTATGTGACCGTGTCGTCTGGTTGCGTGACGGTAAAGTCGAAACTTGTATCGATACTTCCCGGAACGTTCTGTTTTCACGGGACGAATGGCCCGGACAACCGACTGCTGTGCTGGAACTGCAGGATCGTCTCGCCAATCAAGGCCTGGATATCACACCACGCTTCCTCACGATTTCAGGATTGGTTGCCCGATTGAAGACCGGGAGTTCTTGAAAAAACTACTTGTCGACCACGACCCGGAATCCGATGTAATTCAACGGAGGACGTGAGTACTCCTCCTGCTTGTCATTTCCGGAAACGGCTGAAAGTCCCCTGATCCGGCCCTGGCCTTTTCTGTCCGTGACCCACTCCGCGACGTTGCCGCCCAGGTCGTATATCTCCACATTTTTATTCCACAAAGCCGGTCTGAACGACCCCACCGGTTCGATCAGCATTCGGACTGCTTCCAGTTCATCGATCTTTTCCCTGATGATATCCATCTCATCCGGAGTGGGGTTGTACCCCAGCCAGTAGTTGAGGTTGTTTTCGTGGGCCAGGTTGGATTTGGCCAGCGACAACAACTTGTCCATTTCATCCACGGTGGGCAAACGGTGGGTGTCTCCCGTTTTTTCGCTCAGCCACATGCAGTACGCCTGCGCCAGTGGCGTAGAGACTTCCGTTACTGGATAGTTGTCCGTTCCGGCGGGGTAATCGTAGTTGGGATCGAAGGCGCTGAACTGCACGCGTGTAACTTCAAACCGGCTGACCCGGATGCCATCGGCTTCCACGATTTCGGGGCAGATCGACGCGTCGACTTCCCGGCCAACCAGGTAACCCACCTTTTCTATCTTCGACTTGCGCAGTGCGTATGCAAGCGGCGAAGAGTCGTCAAACGCCTCGTTTTTCTTCTCGAAGCTGTCAAACAGATACTTGTCGAACCAGGCGAGCTCCTCGTTCATTTTTCGTTTCCGGTGTGAAGGTTTGACCAACCCGTGACCGGCGCCGGGGAACAGCAGAAACCGCACGGGGGCAATGCCGATCTGTTGCATCGCGCGGAAGTGTTGCCACCCCTGCTCGGTGGGAACGGACGTGTCCTTGCTGCCGAACATGATTAACGTTGGAGTTTTCAGGTTTTGAATGCGAAACAACGGCGATTTATCCACGTAGACCTGGGGAATTTCCCACGGCGGCCCGCCAAAATATGCATTGTCAAACGCGGCGCCGAACGCGCAATTGCCGTAATCGCTCGTCCAGTTGACGTCTCCGGCGCCGGCGCACATCACCTTGAACCGGTCACTTTCGAGACAACATGCGATGGCCAATATCGAGCCGTTGCTCCACCCCATGATACCAATCGATTCTTCGTCCACGTCGCCGGACTCAACCAGATAGTCGATACCCTTCAGTATGTCGGGCACCTCCAGTTCGTAGTAGTGTCCCTTGATCGATTCCATCCAGGCCAACCCGTAGTTCCCGCTGCCGTGGTAATTGACCTTCAGGACAAAAGTCTCACGCGAAGCGAGCAGGTGTGGATAGTTGGACCATCGTTCGGTAAAAAAATCGGGATCAACACCGGCGGGGCCGCCGTGTATCACAACGACCAACGGGTAGGAAAACGCGGTATCGTAACTGGCCGGGTAATACAGGACACCTTCCACCGAATCGCCATTCGCCCCCGCCCACCGGATGACTTCGGATTCGGACAGGGATTTCTTTTTGAGCGATTCATTGAGGTCGATCAGTTGTTTCTTGTTTTCTATCTGATCGTGGGCGACAGTCGCCGTTTTTACGACAGGTATGCTGGAAGCATCGGACGTGAAATACACGATTCTGTCGCCTTTGGGATCGGCGGCGGCCAGCCGGACCGGTTTTTCCGTGTCCAGGAAATTCAGGTCGTGTTCGCGGCCGCCAGTTTTTTGGGTCAGGTGTGCGATGCGGTCTACGGTGCCGGTGGCCAGCGCGGCCACAACACCATCCTCCACGACGTAGTAGGTGCGTCCCAGACCGTTTTCCCAATCAGCGGCCACCCGGAACAGGCGGCTGTCTTCCAGGTTGTAAAAAAACAGTCGCGAGATTCCAACGAAAGTATCGGTCGAGTCGGACGAGACGTCACGCCTGCAATAAAAACCTTTGCTGTCAGGCGCCCACTTGAAATCGTCGGGGTCCGTGTGGGGTGAAGTGAATATTTCTGTCCGGCCATCGGTTTCCAGGTCGAGCAGAAACTGTTTTGGCGGCACACGATAATCGTAGCGATAATCAAGGCTCTGGTTTTCACTCGTTACGACTTTTTTCCCATCCGGCGACACGGCGAAGCTGGTGATCGCGCCGCTGTTAGTGGTCAGCCGGCGGGCTTTTTTGGATTTGATTTCATAACGGAACAGGCGGACGGGCGCATAATGTTCCTGGTCGGAAACGACAACGACGTCGTCCTTGTCTGACTTTAATTTTCTTTCGCGCAGGGTGGAATCTTCACGAGCGGTATACAAAAAAGTGTCGTCGTCCAGCCACTCGAAAACACGTACACCTGACCCGGCTTTGGTCACTTTCACGGGCTCGCCGCCCCGAAGGTCCAGTATATATATCTGCGTTTTCGCCTTTGCCCCGCGGGCGCCCAGAAAGGCGATACGCTCTCCGTCGGGGGAAAAACGGGGAGCACGGTCGCTGACGTTGCCGCGGGTCAGCTGGATCGTGTTTCCATCCGAAGCACCGCTCAGATAAATGTGGCGGTTGTATTTGTTTTTTGACCCGTTTTTCACCGTTTTGACCCATACGACACGGGATCCGTCCGGCGACAAACGGAATTCTCCGGCTGCTTCCATATTAACAATATCGTCGACGGTGAGCGGAGAGGTCTGGGGAGCCGCCGCAACCGGCGCCAGCAGACAAACCAGCATCATCGATAAGACAAAACGGATTGATATCATGTTTTCACCTCTTGAAATGATTTCGGCCAGTATTTCGAAGAGCAATTGTATCGCGACGGGTGGCGATTGTCCAACCGTTGTGGCGGCGAAATTGACGTCCGGGGGCGAGATGCCGTACTATGATAAATCTACGTCGACCGCGCGGAGCTCGCGGCGACGTAGATTATGGCGATTTATGCTGACAGTCTTGTCAACGGGGACGCTGACCAGTCACTCTTGGCAGCAGACTGCAGCATAA
>CAYUDF010000039.1:0-10714 GCA_964443465.1 uncultured bacterium | reverse complement strand
GAAACTACCGATGCGCGCGACTTGCGGTTGTTCACCTTGCGGCTCTCTAAAGCGGCAGACCCTCTTCCCTGCCGAACTACATCCACTGACAAATCATCCACGAGCAATTCTTTTGTTGCGCCCGCGGTTTTTATACCCGCCGGGGTTTTACGGTTAACAGGAATCGTCCGGCCCACAAAAGGGTTTGAGCGAGACCGGTTGATTCTTTCAAGCAGTACATTTCCAAGGGCAAACCATAGATAAATTGTCCAGGGCGTTCTGCGCCCTGCGATTAAACATCCTTTTCACCTGGGAGGCATTCGATGATTAGAAGGATGTTGATCCTGGCGTCTCTCCTGGCGTTGGGTCTGTCCGCTACGGCATCGGCGGGAGGTACGGGTAACGTCTATCTTTATGACGACGCCATTACCGCCGACGTCGACGTAGGCAGATTCGTCGACACGGGAGAAGTCAAATACCTTACGGGTATCGGCAGTTTCTGCAACAACGACGAGGGTCCAGCACCCGCGCCCTACCCGCAGATTAATTTCTGGGAACCGGAATACGAACAACTCGGCTACTCAAACGTCGAGATGGACGGAATCTGGTTCATCAACCTGGGCAGGCACTGGGTAAAAAACAGGTTGGCACTGGTTCTCTGGAAGGTTCGTATACCCAATGCGAACGAGAGACTGGCCAGCGAGTTTGACGAAGACCTGACCCTTTCGATGTGGGTCGACTGGGACCAGGACGAAATGTGGGACAAGGGCGAGCTGGAAGTTCGCAAGAATGTCAACATTTCGCACTGTTTCCCCACGACCAAAAGCACCTTGTGCGTCTACTACCTCACCTGTTTCCGGGTCCCGGATGTCACACAAATGGCGTCTTCGGACTGGTGGTGGTGGAAGAAGTGGAACAAGGAAATACGTTATTTCTGGGTCCGCGGCTCGCTCGCATACGACGATCAGGTTGTCAGTCCTGACGGCGAGCAGTTGTTTGGTGAAGCCGAGGACTACCGCGTCAGTTACATGGTGATCGAGAAGAAAAAGAAAAAAGATTAGTCTTTTCTTCGAACTCACACAGAAATGAGGCCAATAATGTTATCGAAAAAGAATTTGATATCGGCCGCCGCGGTATTCCTGGCTCTGATGATCCTCGTACCCCAAGCGCAGTTCGCCGAAGAGTACGCCATGAACACCGAAAAGGTGTCAAAGGGTGTACGCACACTGGTTAACCAGGCGGGCTCGAATGAACTGGTCAAAGTTGTCGTCAAGATGAACGGCCAGGCCAGCTTCCAGGGTATCGAAGGACAGCGCGGCCCTGTTTTCGCGGCGCTTCGCCAGACCGCAACGCGGTCACAGGCGAATCTGGTAAATTCGCTCAGAACAGCGGACAAACTCGGCAAGGTCGGGATTATCCGGCAGTTCTGGATTGACAACATTGTGCTGGTCGAAGCGACACCCGACGTGATCGCGGAAATCGCCCAGCGCAGGGATGTCAGAAACATCTTTGAAAACTACACCGTAACGCTTCCGCCGAGGCCCGAACGCTCGGCCGACGGACCACAGGGCGCGGCAGCACAGACCCAGTCGCAGCTGTGGGACCACGTGGGCCACATCGGCGCCAAAAACGTGTGGAGCACATACGGTTTCACCGGCACCGGGATCCGCATCGGCGGACTGGATACCGGTGTTGACATCAACCACTCCGACCTCTCCGGCAAGATGATCAACAACAGCCCCGGCGATCCCACTTATCCGGGTGGCTGGGCCGAGTTCGACGGCGACGGCAACATGATCCCGGGTTCGGTGCCGCACGACAGTGACGAGCACGGCACCCATACCTCCGGCTCCATGGTCGGCGGAAACGCCAGCGGTTACGACATCGGTGTCGCGCCGGGCGCGTCGCTGATGCACGGCCTGGTTATTCCGAGCGGCAGCGGTTCGTTCACCCAGGTGGCAGGCGGTATGGAGTGGATCATCGATCCCGACGGTAATCCCGCCACCGACGACGGCGCACAGGTCGTCAACATGTCGCTGGGTGGCACCGGCACACACGACGCCATGGTAGCCCCCACCGACAACATGGTGGCGGCGGGTGTGTTCCCGAGCTTCTCGATCGGTAACTCCGGTCCGAGCTCCAACACGACGGGCAGCCCCGGCAACGTTCCCAGCGCTTTCGGCGTCGGCGCGACCGACAGCACCGACACCATCGCCGGGTTCTCCAGCCGCGGCCCCGTAACGTGGAACTCACCGCCCTACGTGGGCACGTGGGTCAAACCCGACATGTCGGCTCCCGGCGTGAAGGTTTACTCCACGGTTCCCGGTGGCGACTGGCAGTGGACCAGCCCCGCTGGCGACTGGAGCGGTACGTCGATGGCGGCGCCGCACCTGGCCGGCTCCGTTGCGCTGATGATCCAGGCCAATCCGAGTATGACGGTCGACACCATCAAGCAATTGCTGGCGCAGACCGCCATCGACCTCGGAACTCCGGGCAAGGACAACGACTACGGCTACGGCCGCGTCAACACGTTCACCGCTGTGACGGCGGCCCTGGCGGGCGTCGGCACGCTGAGCGGCAACGTGGCCAGCTCGGCCGGTGGACCGGTGGAAGGCGCCCAGGTGCTGATCACCGATACCGGCCAGAAGGTGATCACCGACGCGCTTGGCGACTACACGTTGCAGCTGGTAGCCGGCGATCACACGGTTGAATACTCGTCGTTCGGCTACGAAACGCAGTCGATTCTGCTCACCGTAGAGGCCGACCTGACAACCACGCAGAACGTCACGCTCACGCAGTTGCCCTCCGGCGATATCGCCGGTACGGTCACCGACGCGATCACAACCGACGGTATCGGCGCCAACATCTCGGTGCTGCTCGGCAGTGTGGTCGTCAGGACAACAACGTCCGATCCGGTGACGGGCGCCTACAGCGCTACCCTGCCGATGGGTACGTACGACGTTCGTTTCAGCCCGCCGTTTCCGTATCCAATGACAACGGAAACCGGCGTGGTCGTCACCGAAGCTGCGGTCACCACTGTTAACGTCGCATTGATGCAGGCGCAGATCCTGCTCGTCGACGACGACGCCGGTGACGCTTACGAGGGTTTCTACGAGGCGGCGATTATCGCGTCCGGCCGTTCCTACCTGACGGTGACCACACCGCCAACGGCGGCCGAGATGGCGATGTTCGAGTCGGTCGTCTGGTTTACCGGCGACGACTACTCACCCGCCCTGTCCCCAACCGACCAGACCGAGCTGGCTGCATTTCTTGATGCCGGCGGAAGGCTGTTCATTACAGGACAGGACATCGGCTATAACATCAACGCCGCTCCTTTCTACTCCGACTACCTGCACGCGGTTTACGTACAGGATAACGTCGGACTGGGCGGCGCTCTGGGTGTACCCACCAGCCCGGTTGGATTTGGATTTATATTCAACATCCAGGGCGGCTCGGGTGCAAACAACCAGGGGTTCCCTTCGGAAATGGACGTTATCGCCCCCGGTCAGCAGGCTTTCATCTACGATGAAACCGTGCCCAAGGTAGCTACAACGGCCAACCGAGCCGAAAAACAGTCGACCGTTGGCCGGAACAGCATCACCAGTTCCGGTACGGCCGGTCTGACCGTAGACAACGGCACCTACCGCCTCGCGTATTTTTCCTTCGGGTTTGAAGCGATCGACGATGCCACCACGCGCACGGCCGTAATGGGTCGTGTGCTCGACTGGCTCCAGGGTTATCCCGAGATCGCACACGAACCCCTGGTTGATACTGAGAACACGGAAAATCCGTACACGGTAACCGCCGCGATCACCTCCGATTATTTCGGACTCGATCCGTCGACGTTTGCCGTCGTTTACGATGTCGGCGCGGGCCCGATGACGCTGCTGATGGCCTCAACCGGTGTGGCTGACGAGTACCAGGCGTTTATACCGCCGCAGCCGATCGAAACACTGGTGGAGTACTACATCACGGCAACCGACGTGGAAGGTCACACGACCACCCATCCGCTGGGCGCTCCGATGTTCCAGCACGCGTTCCACGTGGCAAAGGACACCGAAGCTCCGATGGTGGCGCACACGGCGCACTCCAACACCAACGGACTCACCGGCCCTTATCACATCAAGGCAACGGCCAGCGATAACATCGGGCTCCAGTGTATGTACCTCATCTACTGGAAAAACGACGAGATCGCGCACCGCGTCAAGATGACACCGGTGGGAAGCGCCGACGTAACCATAGAGTACGAAGGGTTGATACCCGGTCCGTCCGAAGTGGGCGACGCGTACAATTACTACCTGCTCGCGATGGACGCGTCTTACTCGGGTAACGTCACGCGTGTACCCGGAACCGGCGCTTATTCGTTCGAGATCGTCGAAGAGTTTGTATGGGATCTCGAAGGCGACGACGGTAGTTTTATACAAACCGGCGACACATGGGCGTGGGGCGCACCCACAAATGGTCCCGGTGCTGCTTACTTCGGCACCAACGTGTGGGCAACCGTTCTCGATGGCGATTACCCGTCGAGCATGGACGCCACGCTTGACCTGCCGACAATCACGCTGGACGCGAATAAACCGTTTGCGGTGTTCTCGTTCTGGCAGTGGTACTACTTCGAGACCAACTACGACGGTGGTAACGTCAAGGTCTCGGCGGACGGCGGCGTTACGTGGACTATTGTAACACCCGATGTCGGTTACAACGGCACGGCCAGCAGCGGCAATGCCGGTGTTGGCGGCGAGCCAATCTTCACCGGCTACAACAACGACGTCTGGCACAAGGCCACGTTTGACCTGTCGGCTTACGCCGGACAGACGGTCAAGCTTCGCCTGCACGCGGGAAGCGACGGCAGTGTACAGAAGTCCGGCTGGTATACCGACCTGTACAAACTGCGCAGCACCGACGTCGACGACGTTGCGCCTGTGATCAGTAACGTCTCCGTGCCGGGCAGTTCGTTCGACACGGCCGGTCCGTACACCGTAACCTGCGATGTGAACGACCTGTTCTCGGGCGTTGACGCCGTCTCGCTGTTCTACACGCTTGACGACGGCACCACCTGGTCCGAGGTTGTTTTGACCAACACGGTGGACAGCGAGTACACGGGAGACATCCCCGGCCAGACCAACGGGACGCGGATCAAGATGTACATCCGTGCGACCGACCTCGCGGCCAACGAGACGCTTTCTCCGGAGTACGGCTTCTCCGTACTGCCGAGCGCGTCGATTCTTGTGCTGGTCAGCTCAACATCTGGCGGATCGATCGCGGACTACCAGGCGGCGCTCGGGGCCAACGGCCACGAAGCCGATTACTGGAGCATGTCTTCGCAGGGAACCGAGATACTCAGCTATCTCGACCTCTACGACAAGATCATCCTCGACGAGACCGGCAGCATATCGAGCACCGAGCAGACTGCGTATGCAAGTTTCATCGCAGCGGGTACGGCGGGCGACAAGAAGGGTTTCTTCCTTCTCGGTCGCGACGTGGCGTTTTACTCGGCGACGAGACCATTCATCCAGCAGTACATGCGCGCCGACTACGTGCAGGACGACCCGGCTTACCGCGAAATCACCGGCGAGACGGGTGATCCCATCGGGATCGGCGATATGTTTGTAATCTCCGGATCGTACCCCGACGAGGTGCAGCGGTCTGCGGCTTACCCCGGCGGTGACATCGTTTACCGGTACACCGGCGAAGGTACGACGGCAGCCACCCGCGAAGAGCTTGCGGGCGCCTACGCCAAGGACGAAAAGGAATGGAACGAAGTGATGCCGCACGCGCCGAAGAGTCTCGACGCAGCGGCCGGTATCAAGTACAACGGCGATACCTACCGTTCCATGTATATGACGTTTAACCTCAACTACATCCAGGAACCGGAACGTCAGGCCGGCATCGCCGACCGCGTGATCCGCTGGATGGATGCCCCCGAGATAGTGCACGCAGCGCTTGGCGACACCGAGGATACACTGTCCGTGTACACGGTGCTCGCGCAGGTGTACAGCGCCACTCTCGACGCCGGGCGTGTCAATATGACTTACGACGTTGGAGCGGGTGACGTCGACGTAGTAATGTTGCCGACGGCCAATCCGGACGAGTACAGCGCGGCGATTCCGCCGCAGTCGTTCGGCACCACGGTGAGTTACTACCTCAGCGCCGCCAACACCGACGGAAACACCACGTTCCACCCGTCGGGTGCGCCCACAGACAGGCACACCTTCCTGGTGACGGCGGATAACACGGCTCCGGAAATCGTTCACGCGCCGATGCAGTTCACGGCGGACCTCGTCGGTCCGTACGCGATCACGGCGATAGTGACCGACAACGTTGGCGTCGACCCCGCCGGTGTTTCACTCACCTACAGCAAAAACGGCGGTTCCAGCACCACCATCGCGATGACCAACACGTCCGGCGACACCTATGCCGCCGACATCCCCGGTCCGTCCGTGGTGGGTGACATGTACGAGTACTTCATCCTTGCCCGCGACATCGCGACAATACCCAACGTCGAGCGCAGTCCGCACAGCGGAAACCACGCGTTTGACGTCGTCGACTTCTTCGCCTGGGATTTCGAGGCGAACGACGGCGGGTTTGCAGCAATCGGGCAGGACTGGGAATGGGGAGCTCCTGTGGTTGGACCGGACAGCGCGTATTCCGGAGACAACGTATGGGCGACCCACCTGGCCAGCGATTACTCGTCGCCGTCCAACTCGACGCTGGATACACCGGCGTTGATCGTTCCCAGCGGCAACACGTACGCACAACTGTCGTTCTGGCAGTGGTACTACGCCGAAGCGAACTATGACGGTGGTAACGTCAAACTGTCTGCCGACGGCGGTTCGACATGGACGCTGTTATTACCGGATATCGGTTACACCGGTAACTCCAGCGCGCTTGGCGAACCCGTGTTTACCGGTTCGGCAAACCAGGTCTGGCACAAGGCCACATTCGATCTCTCGCCGTACAAGGGCCAGTCGGTCATGATCCGTTGGCACTTCGGCAGTGATTCCAGTGTGGACTACGCCGGCTGGTATATCGACGACGTCCTTATCGAGGGCGCCGAAGATACCGAAGGACCGGTTGTCACATCTGTTGGTATCCCGGCGAGTACATTCGACGAGGTCGGACCGTACACCGCTACCGCGGTGATACTCGACGCCCTTACCGGCGTTGCGACCACGACGATGCACTACAGTGTCGACGGCGGTTCTTCGTGGACCCCCGTTGCCATGATGCCGACCGGTGGAGCCGACGAGTACGGCGGCGATATCCCGGGCCAGACCTCTGGCACGCGGATCAAGCTGTACTTCGAAGCAACCGACAACGCATCCAACACGACGTTTGATCCGGCCGGTGCGCCGGCAACGGCGTACGAATTCGGCATCATGCCTTCGGGCGACTACCTGGTTCTGCTGGGTGGTTTCTCAGAACCCGATCCAATCATGTATCAGCAGGCCTTTGCCGCTATCGGCAAGACTGCGGACATCTGGAACTGGGATGACCTGGGTAACCCCGATGCAACGATACTGGAAGCGTACACCGCCGTGATCGTCGATGACAGCGGTCCGATCGACGCCGCACAGCAGGCCATTATCGGCCCGTGGCTCGACCAGGACGACGGATCCGCGCAGAAGATCTTCATGCTCGGCCGTGACATGTCGTACTACTCCAGTTCACAGGCATTCATGGAGCAGTACACAGGCACGATCTACGTGAAGGACGACGCCGGTTTCCGCGAACTCTCCAGTACACCGGGCGACCCCATCGGTAATGACGAAACGTTTGTCATCTCCGGCGGCTACCCCGATGAACTTGGTTTGTCGACGACCTATCCCGGCGCCAACGCTGTATACCGTTACAGCGGTCTCGGTTCCTCTCTCGATCTCGCGGACTCACCTCAGGAACTCCAGGAGTTCATCGAGAAGTCCGGCAAGATCTGGGATCCGAAAATGTGGCCGTTGGATCCGAACGGTCCGGACTCACTGGCGGCAGCCCGCTTCGTAGGTCCTCAGCATGCGTCGGTGTACTTCGCGTTTAACATCGACTACATCCAGGAAGATGTTCGCCGTGCGGCGATTCTCGACCGCGTACTCACGTGGCTCGACACCGCCGCTTCAGCGGAGATCGCACTGCAGCGTACGGAGGGTAACGGAACTCCCGACCTTCCCGACCGTCTGACGATGGGGCAGAACTACCCGAACCCGTTCAACCCGACCACGGCGATTCGCGTCGGCGTGCCGGAGAGCGTAAAGGGTGACGTGAGCCTCAGGATCTACAACGTGAAGGGCCAGCTGGTGAAAACCCTGTTCCAGGGTTCCAAGACACCTGGCTGGCATACGTTCACTTGGGACGGAAAGGATAACAGCGGGGTAACCGTATCGACCGGTGTCTACTTCTCGCGGTTCGACGATAGTCAGACCGTGCTGACCCGGAAGATGATCCTTCTGAAGTGACGCACCTTAGCGTCATATAATTCGCGTTATACCCGGAGGGTGTGGCGGCGATTGAGCCGCCGCACCCGAACGGGTATAGACGTCACGACGAGAGACGTTATCCAAAAAGGGGGCCCGAAAGGGCCCCCTTTTTGTTTGTTAATACCAGAAAAGTTCGAGTCCTGTTTGGGGAGGCAAGTTTTAAAGCGACAGGCCGCAGGAGCTACTTCGTTGTCGGACCGCTATCAACAAGATGCGTGTCCGAAAAAAGCTCCTGCGGCCTGTCGTGTAAACGGAGTTCACACTTTTTTCAAAAATTGGGTGAAATCCTCCTCCGCGCCGAAGGTAAATTTGACCCAATATATTTGACGCGTCTGTTATCTGTCTTGAGGTCGAACGATCAGAATCCCGGTACACGGTTGGGAAGCGTATGCTCCGTTGTGGTGCCATCTCCCAGCTGACCGTACAGACTCGAACCCCACGCCCACAGCGAGCCGTCTCTCTTGACCGCCAGGTTATGACTGTACCCCGTCGCGATCATTATGACGTCGCTCAGGTTCATGACTTTTTCGGGTAGTGACCGGGACGAGGTTGTCGAGTCCCCGAGTGGTCCGCTTCCCCATGAGTAGACAAACCCGTCGGTCTGGAGTGCGATGGTGTGGGTGAGTCCGCATGTGATCGCGGTGGCTGCGGGCAACTGCAGAACACCCCACGGAGAAAGGACGTTGTTTGTCGTATTGTCCCCCACCTGCCCGAAATCGTTTCGCCCCCACGCGAGTCCGGACTGATTGGCTCTCAACGCAACGGCCGTTCCTCTAAACGTGTCTATTGTCTGAGCGTCAGCCGTTCCGCTCACCCAGGTGGGAATCTCCTCTACTGCCGGATCAGAGCGGCCGATCCCCAACTGGCCGTACGAATTGAGACCCCAGGCCTCGATTGTCCCGATGTTCTTCAGCGCAAACGTGCAGTACTCTCCCGCGGCTACGGAACGTACATCTGACAGACCGGGTACTTTCTCCGGCACCTTGACGGCATTGTCGTGACCGAGTCCCAGCTGGCCGTCACTGTTGGCCCCCCACACCCATACGCTGCCGTCGCTGGTCACGGCGACCGTGTGCGCGTGTCCTGCGGCTACGGCAATCGCACTCACGGGAAGGTCAACCCGGTACGGAGACCAGCGGGCCGCCACGGCGCGGTTATCGCCCAACTGGTCCAGGCTGTTGTCACCCCACGTCCAAACGCCACCGTCCCCCGTCAACGCAACGGTGTGAATCCGCGTCGAGCTTACCGCGATCACATTCACAACACCGATAACCTGGGCACGCGTAAGCTGGGTGCTGAACGTGCCAATCCCGAGCTGTCCGATGTCGTTTTTTCCCCAGGCCCACAGCACACCGTAGCTGTCAATCGCGAACGAAGTCCCGTCCCCACATTCGATCGCTCGGAACGGCCACACTTTCGCCGAAGTCGACGAAGACAACGGGCTCGCCCCCGCGCTGTTAATTGCGCTGATGGCGTAGTAGTAGGTCGTGCCGTTTGACAACGGACCATGGATATACGGCGACGTCGCGTTGTCGATCAAACTGTCAGCAGTCGACACTCCACCCACGGTGTTCCAGAAGATTCGATACGAGGTCGCACCGGCCACCGGATCCCACATTAAAGTTGTTTCCCCGTTGCCAACAAGGACGCGGAGGTTTGCAGGCGCCGGCGGAATCTGCGCGGCGGGTGGTGTCACGGTTGAATCGTCTCCGCACGCCACAGCAAAAAGAGCAACTACCAGTAAAAGGATAAATCGGAAATTTTTTCTGGGGCTGATCAAGGATGTTTTCCTTCGGGGACGGGGCCAACGACACAAAGTGCTGTTTTAGTTGCAGTTACATATAATACCACACATTTGTCATAAAACGCCATCCTTTCCGCTCCGTTGAGGAAAGGGGAGCTTGCCGGGGCGGCTTATTTCCGTTCTTGACTTAACAATTAGGTCCTACTAACATTACTGTTGTTCCCCGGTGCCATACTCGGTATTTCTGGCATCGGGGATCAGTTTTGTTACCAGCCCCAACAACCGGTTTGCGGAAGCACGGGCTTTCGCGACATACCGAGGGAGACAGTAAATGAAGATTGCAATCACAATCGTTGCCGTTCTTTTGGCGGCAACTCTCGTAGCGATAAACAGTCCGTATGCCGATTGTGGCAAGTGCAGCAAGGACCATTCACATGATTCCGCAGCCGAAGCCAAAGCGACACCCGCCGACGCCCAGGTTGCTTCACTCGAAGAAATGTGCGCAAAAAACACCGGCGCGATG
>CAYUDF010000038.1:0-10994 GCA_964443465.1 uncultured bacterium | reverse complement strand
GCCATTCGTTTTCCGCGTTGCAGCGTATCGGGCATGGAGATGGACAAGAGGATGCACAAACTGCCCATTGGAAAGGGCGAAATCCTGCGCGAGGGCAAGCAGGTGGTTCTGCTCGCCATCGGCGCGATGGTTACGCCGTCTCTGAAGGCGGCGGAACTGCTGGCCAAAGAGGGGATCGAAGCTTGCGTGATCGACGCGAAGTTCGTTAAACCCCTCGATACCGCTCTCATAGACCGGGTCCTGGCTACCGATCCGGTCCTTCTGACGGTCGAAGACAACGTAATCGCCGGCGGGTTCGGTTCAGGTGTAAACGAATATCTGGTCTCCCAGGGGTACGAAATTTCCAGAATCATGAATCTCGGGATTCCGGACAAGTTCATCGAACACGGTTCGAGGGACGCACTGCTGACGGAAATCGGCCTGGCGCCGGAAGCGTTGGCTCAAGCGGCGATCGCCATGCTGCGCGATGAGAAGAGAATGTACAAACCGGCGGCGGGGTAGGGTAATGGAGTACTTCTTTGAGGTCTTCCGGTCATGACCGGACTGAAACTAAAACGAATCGGTCTTGCCGCCAATCTGATGAAAGATGAAGCGGTCGCCACCCTCCGCGGCCTGGTTCCCGAGCTTCTGGAAACAGGATGCAAGGTATACGTCGATTCAGACGTACAACCGCTTTACACTCCGGACTCTCCGTCGGTTGAGTTTGGAATTCCCGACGACGTTGATCTGGTCCTGACCGTCGGAGGCGACGGAACCATTCTCAAACACGCCCGCCGCTTTCTGGACTACGAAACACCGATTCTGGGTATCAAGGGCGGCAGCCTGGGTTTTCTGGCGGAAGGCCGCACCCGGAATATCGTCGATCGTCTGGTTGATGACAAGTTCACCATCCAGCGACGGATGCGCATCGAAGGCGGCGTGTACAGCGGCGACAAAATGTTGAGAACATTCAATGCCCTCAACGAAATCGTGGTGCACGGCGCCGGTTATTCCAGGGTTGTGACACTGCACGTTGAAGTGGACGGTAAAAATCTCCGCGACCGTTCGGCCGACGGAATGATCGTCGCGACCCCCACGGGTTCCACCGCTTATTCGCTTTCCGCCGGTGGACCGCTGCTCGAACCCACTATCGAAGCAATCGTGTTGACGCCGTTGAGCCCGCACACGCTCAGTTTTCGTACAATCGTTCTGGACCCCAGGCAGCAACTGTCTATCGAAGTATCGTCCGGACGGACGGAAATCATGATCACGGTGGACGGCCAGCGCGGCAGCCGCCTCGAACCGGGAGAGCACCTTCGCATTATGCGGAGCGAAAAATTTACAAACCTGGTTGTACCAAAAGACTACGATTTCTTTTCGCTGCTGAACGAAAAACTCTAGAAGATCCGGGGACGAATCCCTTGCTCAAACAACTGCGCATCCAGAATCTGGCTGTTGTTGAAGATGTCACGCTCGACTTCGGGCCGGGGTTAAACGTGATCACCGGTTCGACAG
This sequence comes from uncultured bacterium, assembly GCA_964443465.1. Taxonomy (GTDB): domain Bacteria; phylum Krumholzibacteriota; class Krumholzibacteriia; order WVZY01; family JAKEHA01; genus CAYUDF01. The sequence continues at coordinate 9,500 of CAYUDF010000038.1, read as the reverse complement.
GCGCGGGCAAATCACTGATTCTGGGAGCTGTAAACCTGCTGCTGGGGAAAAAGGCGAGCCAGAGCGCAATTCGTGCGGGCGCCGATCGTGCAGGAGTGGAATGTCTGTTTGAATCTCCGAGCGCGCCCGGTCGCATGGGCGGCACAACAGCGGTCCAACGGGAGATTCGCCGCAACGGGCGGGGCCGGGCGGTGATAGACGGAGTTGCCGTACCGGTTAAACAACTGGGAGATCTCACGGCGCAATGGATCGAACCCCACGGACAGAACGAACAGCTACGCCTGCGAAATGCCGAATCACACGTTGGTTTTCTGGACGCCGGTGCGGGAAACGGAACCCTGCTGGAAAATTACCGTCAGGCGCTTGCCGGCTGGACACGAGCGAAGGTCGAACTGGAACTTTTCGACGGCCGAATCGTCACCCTCAAGGAAAAAGAAGAGCTGTTGCGGCACCGTCTGGGCGAGATCGAGCGGGCGGACCTGGTCGCCGGTGAGCTTGAAAAACTGGGCAATTCGATCGGTTTGATGGAAAACGCCGAGAAAATATTCGAAGCGATCCGATTCGTGTCCGCCATTGTAGACGACGATGAAACGGGCACCGCGCAGCAACTGGCGCAGTGCGTGCGCCGGATTGAAAACGTATCGGAACTGGATGGGCGTGTGGCGCATTTCGCGGACCGGTTGAAGGAACTGGAACTGTCACTGTCCGATTGTTCGGCTGACATGCGCGCCTATGTCGATGAGTTTGAATTCGATCCACAGCGGTTGCTGGAATGGAGGGAGCGGAGGGCCTACCTGCTCGACCTGGAGCGCCGGTACGACAAATCAATCGAGGAAATCATCGAAATGAAAGCGCGTTGGGAACAGGATCTGGATGGTATCCAGTTCGCCGACGAAGAACGGGAGTTAAACGTCGATCGGCTCCGGGAAAAAAACCGCCTCCTCCAGCAGTCGGCTGACAAAGTGACCGAATCACGGCGGCGGGCCGCGTCGGTACTGGACAAGAAAATGACCCGCGAGTTGGGTGGTCTGATGATGCCAGGCGCGCGTTTTCGCACACAAATTGATTTTGAACCGCGGGAAAACGGGCCGCTGCTAGCCAGGGGTAAAAATATTGCGGCATTACCCGACGGCGCCGACGTCGTTCGTTTTTACGTCAGGACAAACCGCGGTGAATCTGAAGGTCCGCTGGACGAGATCGCATCAACCGGTGAAATTTCGAGGATCAGCCTCGCGCTGAAGAAAACCGTCCAGAAGACTCCCGGAAAAAACGGAGATTCGGGGCCTGGAAACGGCGTGCTGGTGTTTGACGAGCTCGATTCCGGTGTGGGGGCCGACCTCGGGGAGCTGATCGCAAATAATTTACTTGAACTGGGTGCCGTTTATCAAATAATTTGTATCACACACATGCCACAGATTGCGGCGGCAGGAAGCCGCCACCTGGTAGTGTCCAAAACCAGCACCGGGTCGCGCACCACAGCCCGGGTTGAGACGGTCGAGGGGAATCAGCGGGAACGGGAAATTGCCCGCATGCTGGGAGGCGTTGAGGGTAGCGACAACAGGCTTGCTCTCGCCGCCGAAATGCTCGGAAAAAATAAATCATTTCCTTCGGCGCCCGATAGGCGCCTCAGGACGCGTTGAAATTATAAGTATTGCGGACAACGCAGGTGCGCCCATACCCCGCTCGCTACGCTCGGGGGTTGGGGCGCGATTGTAGCCTTTTACATTATTTCCTTCGGCGCCCGATGGGCGCCTCAGGACGCGTCGGCATCGTAAGAATTATTGTCGACACAGGTGCGCCCATACCCCGCTCGCTACGCTCGGGGGTTGGGGCGCGATTGTAGCCTTTTACATTATTGTGCGCCCATAGCTCAGCTGGATAGAGCGTTGGCCTCCGGAGCCAAAAGTCGCAGGTTCGAATCCTGTTGGGCGTACCATAAATAAAACGCCGCTGGACAGATGTTCAGCGGCGTTTTCTGAAATTACTTTCGCAACTCCAACTTATCAGTTATGTTACCATTGATATGATCAAGATCATCCTCCAGGCAATATTGGCAATCGTTATATTCCGTCTGATCGGCTCCGTGTTCGGATTGTTCCGAGGCAAGGGGAAAAAGACCAGTAAGGTCGGATCTTCGCCGGACCGTGAATCGGTCAAGACCAACGAATATGACGACCTCACGCCGTACGAAATCGAAGACGCGGAATACGAAGATATTCCCAAACGAGATTAGCCAACCGTGCTGATAAAACCCCGAAAAATCAGGCGATCATCGAAATTTTCATCACGCCTGAAAACGGGGTTGAGGCAGCGCCGGGAATTCGCGGCGTCCGTATATTCGATGGCGGCTGTGAAAGCGATCCTGTCCGCAGCGATGGTGGTTCTGGCCGTCCGGGCCTACCAGATGATGGATGCCCACCCCAGCAACATGTCATTTCTGCTGAAGATATCGCTCCCGGCGGTGATTGTGCTGGCCGCTCTTCTGGTGCTCCGTTCCTGCGTCAAGAACGTTCAGTCGGTGCGTGAAATCTCCCAATACAGTCGTCCGCCGCGCGACGGTTAACTGCTGTCCGTGTCGATTATTTTTCTCCATTCTGATTCCGGCAAAACGCTAAACGTTTATCTGTCATAGCTTCGCCGCCCCCGGGGCGGGGGAGCGGTTTAATAAAATACAGGACTTGGAGTTAGGCCGGTCCGTGGCATAGGAATTGCACATTTCGCACGGTTTCGTACGTTTAACCCGGTATTCGGAAATAACTTTAAATCAGCGTTGTAACTAACTGTAATGAAAAAACTTGAAAAACATCGCGACCTGTTGTTTTCTACCCTCGCCGAAATCAACAGCCTGATCATTGCAGGAAACGATAAAAAGATCATAATTGAACGATTGCTGGATTGTTCGCTGATGGTGCTGGACGCTGAGCGTGTGCACCTGCTCGAACTCACCGATCCGGGTATCGTAAAATACACAAAATCCGTTCATTGCGGCGGTGTCACCGAGATGAATATCAACTCGATCAATGACACCGCCAACGTCCGGCACTGGGTAATGAAAGAGGGCGGGCAGAGCGGGCCCAACTCGCAGTTTGAAAAGGGAGAGGAACTGGCATTTGACGTTCCGATGCTAACTCACCAGTATCTGGAAGAAGAGACGTCAAATCGCACGATAATTTCGGCTCCCCTTGTGGCAAAACGGTCTATGTTCGGACTTCTTCTGGCCATTCACCAGGATGACGGAAAACTTTATACAGCGGAGGATATCAACCTCCTGACCGTTCTGGCCAACCATGCCGCGATTGCCGTCGAGAACGCGCTTCTCTACCAGAAACTGGAGAGAGAGGCGATTACCGACGGCCTGACATCGGTTTACAACTACCGGTTTCTGATTTCGTCGATGGAAGCCGAAATCAAGAGGGCCAGGCGCTTTTCGCAGCATTTTTCGTACGTGATGCTGGATGTGGATAACCTGAAGGGTTACAACGACAAACGGGGCCATCTCAGTGGAAGCCAGGCTCTCAAGGAGATAGCCGAGTTGATAACCGTCACGTGCCGCGAGATTGACCTTGTTTACAAATACGGAGGCGATGAATTCGGTATATTGCTGCCGCAGACGGATGTGGAGGGCGCGGCAAACGTGACGAAGCGGGTGTTGATAGCGGTCGCGAAACACAAATTTAACGACGAAAAACCCGGGTTGTTGACCTGCAGCGCCGGAATATCTTCATTTCCCCGGGATGGCCACAGTGTGAGAGACCTGATTTCCGCGGCGGACAAAGCGCTCTATCAGGCGAAGCGCTCGGGAAAGAACCTGGTTCTCACCACCGAAGATTTGATCAAGGAATTCTCAGAATAGCCGTACCACTGAACCGCTGAACGGATCGTGGTGTATAACCCCGGCGAAATCGCTCGGGGAGGAGGCGGTTTCAAATCCGGACCCTTTCAAACAGGGCTTGCCGGTTTGGTCCTGCCGTATTAAGGTAATGTCGTTTTTAGACAGGAGTTTAAACGGGAGATCCCGGACAGGAGTGAGATGAGTCTCGTTGAAAAAATTCGTAACAGAGAAGCCCGCCTGGGAGTGATCGGGTTGGGGTACGTGGGATTGCCGCTTCTGGCGGAATTCGCCCGGGCCGGTTTTGATGCGGTCGGAGTGGATATCGACGCCAGAAAGGTGTCGATGATTAATGCGGGCGAAAGTTACGTCAAGGATGTGTCCTCGGCCGGCCTGCGCGAATCGCTGGATGCGGGGAAACTGAAGGCCACCACCGACTTTGGTGAACTTGCCAACGTGGATACCGTAAACATCTGCGTACCAACGCCGTTACGCAAGACTCGCGACCCCGATATTTCCTACATCGTCAGCGCCGTGGAAAAAATACAGGAGAACCTGCACGAGCAGATGCTGATTATTCTGGAAAGTACGACGTATCCGGGGACCACCGAAGAAGTCATCCTGCCGATGCTTCAATCGGATTCGTTCAAGGTAGGAGAACAGTTCTTCCTGGCGTTTTCGCCGGAACGGGTGGATCCGGGAAATAAGGAATTCGACACACACAATATCCCCAAGGTGGTAGGTGGCGTAACGCCGGCCTGTACCGAGGTCGCCAAGGAATTGTACTCGTCGACGCTCAGCCAGATTGTGCCGGTGAGTTCCGTACGGGTGGCCGAGACGGTCAAACTGCTTGAAAATACCTTCAGGAGCGTGAATATCGGGTTGGTAAACGAGATCGCCCTGATGTGTGACAAGATGGATATCGACGTGTGGGAAGTGATCGATGCGGCTGCCACCAAGCCGTTCGGGTTCATGCCGTTTTATCCCGGCCCGGGGCTGGGCGGCCACTGTATCCCGATTGATCCGTTTTACCTGTCGTGGAAGGCCAAACACCACGGTTTTGAAGCCCGGTTCATAGAACTGGCGGGACAGATCAACAGCACGATGCCGGCATACGTTGTTCAAAAAATCACGGGCGGGTTGAACGACCGCAAGAAGAGCGTCAACGGTTCGAGGGTCCTGATTGTCGGAGTCTCGTACAAATCGAATATCGACGACATCCGTGAATCACCGGCGCTGGACGTTATCGAACTGCTCAAGCGCAAGGGCGCCGAAGTGGTTTACCACGATCCCATGGTGAATCACGATTCACCCGAACTGAAATCCCTCGAGTCTATCGAACTGACACCGGAGTCGATAGCCGCCTGTGACGGCTGCGCCGTAATCACGGGACACTCGGGAATCGACTACGATCTCGTTCTGAAGCATATTCCGTTTCTCGTCGACACACGAAACGTGTACAGCGGGCGTGATTCGGAAAAGCTGATCAAACTTTGACAGAAAAGAACAGAAAGACTTTTTAATTGAATATTTGTGGAGGCTGACTGCATGGCGACATACCTTGTGACCGGTGGGGCCGGATTCATCGGTTCCAATATCGTGGACAGGCTGCTCGAACGGGGCGACACCGTGAGGGTGCTCGATGATTTTTCGACCGGAAAGGAAGAAAACGTCAAACACTTCGAAAACGACGTGACGTTGATACGCGGCGATATTCGTGACCTTGACACGGTCAACAAGGCCGTCAAGGGAGTGAATTTTATATTGCACCAGGCCGCGCTTGCGTCGGTGCCCCGCAGTATCGATAACCCGGTGCTGAGCAACGACGTCAATGTTCGTGGCACGCTCAACCTGCTCGATGCCGCGTTTCGCCACTCGGTTGAACGGTTTGTGTATGCTTCTTCGTCGTCCGTTTACGGCGACAGTGAGACGCTGCCGAAAGTCGAAACCATGGAAACCAATCCGAAGTCGCCGTACGCGGTGAACAAACTGTGCGGGGAGTGGTACTGCAAGGTTTTCAGTGAAATCCACGGTTTGCCGACTGTTTCGCTCCGCTATTTCAACGTGTTTGGCCCGCGGCAGGATCCCGATTCGGACTACAGTGCGGTTATACCACTGTTTGTCAAATATCTTCTGAATGGCCAGAGCGCCACGGTGTACGGCGACGGGGAGCAATCGCGTGATTTTACCTTCATAGATAACGTTGTTAACGCCAACCTGTTGGGTTGTTCTGCGAACATCTCCGGCGCAAAAGTGTATAACGTTGCATGCGGGGACAGGTTTACACTCAACCAACTCTACACCAGGCTGGGTCAGCTTCTGGGCCAGGATATAAAGCCGGTTTATACCGATCCCAGGCCCGGCGACGTGCGTCATTCGATGGCAGCGATCGACCGCATCAGCGGAGACACCGGTTTCAGTGTGGGGGTGGGTTTCGATGAGGGCCTGGAGCGGACGGTAGCATGGTATCGTGAAGCCGGCTCGAAGGTCTGAGTTCTGAAAACGTAAATCCGCGGGATTTAGAGTTGCAAAACCAAGAGGACAGGAAATCAACATGTTTACGTTCCGCCGTCCTTTAGTGATTCTGGTAATTTTTGTGATGGTGGCCGCCGTTGTCGATGCGCCTTTTTTGTTGGCACAAACCCAGACTCCGCCGGTGAATTACCGTATCGGAGCGGGAGACCGGATTTTTCTATCGGTCCCGCAGCGCCCGGACCTGAACAGGGAATTGCTCGTGGATGAAAACGGCATGGTAACCCTGCCGCTCATCGGGAATGTCCAGGTCGGTGGCCTGACTTCTCTTGATATCGAATCCCGGTTATTGCTGGCCGTTCAGGACTATTACCCGAGTGTTGAGAAGATTGTTGTCTCTATCACACAGGCGCTGAGCCAGGTCATATACATCACCGGCCAGGTGACCACCCCGGGAAAGTATACGTTTCCAACGCCTCCCAAGGTATGGGGCGCGATCAGGGAAGCGGGCGGTGCGATGCCCACGGCCGACCTGGAGCGTGTGAGGATCATCAAGGACAGATCACGAGGCGGAACCAGCGTTGTTGTCAACGTTCAACACGCGATCGAAGCGGGAACCATTGAAGAGCTCCCGGATCTGGAAGCCGGCGACACGATCATTGTCGGGATGCGCGAACTGGTTTACACGGGATCTTTTGGCGTTAACGTCATTGGCGCGGTGGCCGCACAAGGTGTGTACCGCCTCCAGGCGAGGCAGGACCTGATAAGCGCGATATTACTTGCCGGCGGCCCCATACGCGAAGCCAGCCTGGAAAAAGTGAACATCATCCGTCCGAATCCCGACGGCACGATAGAGACACTCGAAATCAATCTGAACAGGTACCTGATAGACGGTGACCCGTTTTCGAATCCGTCGTTACGTCCGGGAGACACTGTAAGCGTGCCCAGGTTGAGCGGTTGGACGTACATTCGTGACCCGCGGGTGCTGGTCACTATGTTAACGGCGGTGGTCTCGTTGGCCACCTTGATCATCGCGATCTCAAGTACGAACGACTAGTAATCGACAATATTTCTTAGCATGCGAAAACTAAACGAAGAACAGAGTACCGGATTCAGCCTGAACGTGGGCGAATACTGGCGGATTTTCTGGCGGAAAAAGTACATGGTGCTGATACCGCTGTTAATTGCGGCCTCCGTCGCCGCCGTGGGGTCCAGGTTCCTGGTTCCGGTTTATGAAGCCAGCGCGGTCATCCGTATCGGGGACAACAGTGAAGCCACCCAGCAGGTAACCCCGTTTCTGCAGGAACGGGGGCGGCGTCGTTCGAGGGATGCCGAAACGATGGCCAAGCTCGAAACGGAACTGATGAGCAGCGGGCTGATCGACGAACTGGTCACGCAACTGGGTATGAACCGCGATCCGGATATGCGCGCCGCCGCGGAACGACAACGCGAAGCGTTGTATCCGGAGATAACGATTAACGAACTGGTCATGCGGCGCCTGCGAGCCGTTATTTCCAGCCGGATCAACGTCGACCGGGTTGGACCGGCCACTTTTCGTGTCGTATATTCGGACGCCAATCCCGAAGCGTGTTACGTGCTGGCCAACGCGATGACCGACCTTTACATCGACATGCAGCAACGACAGAAAATGATGGGCATCCAGGAGGGCGGCGATTTCGTCGATGAGCAGCTCGCCCTGTACAAGGCCCGTCTGGAGAGATCGGAAAACCGGCTGGAAGAGTTTCAGCTGGAGATGGCGGAAGCGGAGGACGCGTCCAATCCCGTCAGGGAAATCAATATCGGCGCCGCGGAATCGCTCGACCGTCGTCTGGTCATTGAAGTCGAGGAAGGTAAAAACATCGTCTCGGGCCTCGAAGACAGACTGCGCACACATCTGGGCAGTATTCCCGATCCCCAGAAGATGCTGCTCGATCATGAAATCGACAACTTTCGTAACGATTTGCTCGCGCAGATCGAGGACCAGATCAATTATCAACTCGCTGGTGTGGGGCAGACAGCCGCCAACGACGCGGAAATCGCGTCGACTCAGCGCAACCTGTTGAACCGTGTCGGGGAATTGATCAGGATTGAGTATCCGGACGTCAACAAGGATGTGCACCCGCTCATCGACGAATATGTCTACCAGTTGATCCACCAGGCCACGCGCGAACGGAAAATGGAAAAACTGCAGAACTATATTGCATCGTACAGAGCCAGCGTTGAAATGCGCCCCCACCGGGAATCTGAGTTGACCAAACTGCGGGCGGATGTCGAAGCCGACAGAGATTTGTTTAATCAGTTCAGAAGTTCGAAAACGTCGTCGCAGATCAACGAAGCGGTACAGAGCACCAACCTGGCCGAGTCGGTCACGGTACTCGAACGGGCGGTTCGGCCCCTGCAACCGGTAAGGCCGAACAAAATAAAATTGCTGGGGCTGGCGATATTTTTTGGACTGACGCTGGGAATCGTCGGGGTGCTATTTACCGAGTTGTCGGATTCGTCCTACCGGTCGGTGGACGAGATCGAAAAGGAACTGGGTTTCAAAGTGCTGGGCACGGTGCCGCGATTTGAGCGAAGTGGACCCTGGCGCCCTGAAAACAGGGTGAAAAAGGCGGTGACGTGGGCGACCGTGTCGGTGCTGGTTGTTGTCGTGTCATTGATGGGTTTTTATTTTTACGGAAAATCTTCAAAGCAGCAGATGGTCAATATCAATATATCAAGCTCGGTGGAAGGAAAGTAGTACATGGTCGAGAAGATTACCGAACCCCTGTTGTCTTACTATGATGGCGAATCTCCGATTGCCACGGAGCTTCGGCGCCTGTATCACAACTCGAAGAAACGGGAAGACGGTACCCAGAACAAATCTTTCCTGATAACCAGTTCCAACCGTGGCGAGGGGAAAAGCACGATTGCTTCGTGGCTGGCGGTCACGATCGCCCAGTTCCCGAAAAAGAAAATTCTCCTGGTGGACGCCGACCTTCGCCGGCCGCGGGTCCACAAAATCTTCGGCGTCGAGAACACCCGTGGCCTCAAGGATTGTCTGTCCGAGGAAGCGGATCCGATGGATGTGGTCCAGAATACGGAGTTGCCCAGTCTCGACCTGATTACCGCCGGTGAGAGGTCGCATTCGCCCGGAAAATTGTTCGAATCCGATATACTCAAGGAAGTTCTGAGCAAACTCGCATTTTATTACGACACC
>CAYUDF010000037.1:3727-10997 GCA_964443465.1 uncultured bacterium | reverse complement strand
TCGAATACAACCCGGGGAAGGGACGGGTGGTGTGGCAATACGCCGGCACACCGGACGACAGGTTGTGGTCGAGGACGTGCGGCACCGGCCAGCGGCTTCCCAACGGAAACATTGTCATCACCGAAAGCGACAACGGGCGAGCGCTGGAGATTACACGCCAGCAGAAAATGGTGTGGGAGTTCTACAACCCGCACCGCGCCGGGGAAAACAACGACCTGATCGCCACGTTGTTCGAACTGGAGCGTGTGGACGAGGACTATTTCCCCTGGTTAAAAACCGAATAGCAGGCGGAATCGACAGGAGCTGAAACAAAAAGGGGCGCCGCCGGGGCGCCCCTTTTCTACTATCTGGGCGACGGAATCTTGAAAAACGTCGCGTACAGCACGGGTACAACAAACAGTGTCAGAATCGTGGCAAACCCGAGACCGAACATGATCGTCACCGCCATCGAGATGAAAAAATTGTCCTGCAACAGCGGGATCATGCCCATGATGGTTGTCAGCGCCGCCATCGACACCGGCCGCATCCTGCTCACGCCGGAATCAACAACGGCCTGGAAACGATCCTTGCCGCCCTTGATGTCGCTGTCGATCTGATCGATCAACACGATCGCGTTTTTGATCAGCATGCCAGACAGGCTCATCACCCCCAGCAGCGCCATAAACCCGAACGGCTGGCGGAATATCAACAAACCCGCCGTTACGCCAATCAAGGCCAGCGGCACCGTCAGCCAGATCACCAACGGCTGGCGGAAGGCGTTAAACAGGAAGATCACAACCAGGATCATCAAACCGAAAAAGATCGGGATCGACTCCGCCAGTTTGGCAATAGCGTCGGCCGAATCTTCCGCCTCGCCACCCCATGCCATGAAATAACCCGGCATTCCCTTGAGCGGCATAATGTCGTCGTATTTCACCGGGATCGTGGTGGCGGTATATTTGGCAAAGGGATCCTTGTCCGGTCCGTAGTTTTTGCCGAGATAGGCGCCCACGTCCACGTTCAGCGCTTTTTCGATTTTGGGTTTGAGGCTTGCCATCAGTTCCGATGGCAGGCCGCCCTTGGCGTCGCAGTGCATCTTGATCATCGACCGCCGGTGCCAGCGTGAGATACGCGCGTCTTCGGTGACCGTTTCCAGCGAATTGACCACCTGCATCATCGGTACCTGCGTACCGGCCGTCGGGCTGTAGATCTGGAGGTCGCGCAGATCCTCCATACGGCGCCTTTCCGGTTCGACCGCTCTTGTAATAATCGGTATCAAATCAATACCCTCGCGGTACACCCCGGTAGTAAGACCTTCAAAGTTCGATCTGATGGTTTCGGCCACCTGGGGCCGGTCGATACCGGCGCGGCGGGCCTTGTCCTCCGCCATTACCGGGCGGACCACCTTGACGCGTTCACCCCATTCCAGGCGTACAGCCTGGGCTTCGGGGTCCGCCGCCATGATTTTCATAACGCGGTCGGCCAGTGAGCGTAAGACCACGGGGTCCGGACCGTTGATACGGAGCTGGATTTTACCGCCTTCACCCGGTCCCAACGCAAACTTCTTGATGTTAATGGTGGCATCGGGAAACATGCCCGTCAGATCCCGCTGGACGTCGAGGGCGATTTCGTCAATGACCTCAAACTGGTCGACGGACACCACCATAATCGCGTACTGGCTCCCCGCATCCACAGGAACAGAGTACGTAAGCAGAAAACGCGGGTGACCGGCGCCGATCGCCGTCGCCACATCGGTCACGCCGTCGTACTGAGAAAGGTATTGCTCGATCTCACCAACTTGTGCCGCCGTCTCCATGATGTGTGTTCCCTCGCGGAAATGGCATTCGATCATGAACTGTGGACGCGACGATGGAGGAAAGAACATGCTTTTGAGAAAACCAAATCCAAACATTGACAGGGCAAACAAGCCAGCCACGATGGCCAGCGTGATCCATCTGCGACGGATGGCCACCGTGAGCCATCCGCGATATTTCTGGTAGAACTTGCCAGCGTAGGGATCTTTCTGTTCTCCACCGCCGCCTTTTTTGGGTTTCATGAAAGTTGCCATCATCAGGGGCGTCGTGGTAATCGCCGTCAACCAGCTGAGTGACAGCGAGATGAGGATGACATAATACAGCGACCGGCAGTATTCGCCTGTTTGGTTGTCCATACCACCAATCGACGCAAACGCAAGGACGGCAACTGCCGTGGCGCCCAGTAGTGGAATCGAGTTCTGTCCGACCACCTCCTTTGCGGCCTGCAAGCCCTCCATACCCCGTTCGATACGCACCTTCATACCATCGACCACCACAATGGCATTGTCGACCAGCATACCCAGCGCAATGATCAGCGCCCCCAGCGATATGCGTTCGAGTGTGATCTGGTACTTGCCCATCACCACAAACGTGGCGGCGATGGTGAGTACCAGAATGAAGCCGATGATCAGGCCGCTTTTTAATCCCATAAATAACAACAGGACAACGATCACAATGGCGACTGCTTCGAGCAGATTGATCAGGAATCCGTTGACGGATTCCCGCACCGTCTCCGACTGGAGAGAAATGATCTCCATGTCGATGCCATGCGGGATCTGGGACATCAGTTCCCTGACACGGACGCCGGCGGCGTCCCCCATAGTGACTGCGTTTCCGCCCATTACGGTTGAGATCGCGATCCCCAGCGCGGGTTTGCCATTAACGCGGAGCACACGTTTGGGCGGGTCGACGTAGTCGCGGTGAATCTCCGCCACGTCCCTCAGGTAGATGAGCCTGCCCCCCTTGCTCGAAACCAGCAGGTCACCGAAGTCCTTGTCCGTTTTGAAAACACCCGTCGGCACAATCGGAATAAACTCCGTGCCGATTTTGATGTGGCCTGCGTCGGCGGGTAAGTTCTTGGCCCGCAGGGCGTCGAAAATCTCCGGACGGGTTATGCCCAGGTTGGCCATCTTGGCCCGTGACATCTCGACAAAAACAGCTTCCGACTGTTCGCCGAAAAACACCACCTTCTTGACGTCCTGGACCACCGTCAGCTCCCGCCTCAGCAACTCGCCCACTTTTTTCAGTTCGGCGTAGCTGAAACCGTCGCCGGTCAGCGCAAAATAAACGCCGTATACGTCCCCAAAGTCGTCGTTAACGATCGACGGTCCCGCACCGGGCGGCAGTTCGGCTTGCACGTCGTTCACCTTGCGCCGGAGTTCGTCCCACACCTGTGGCAGCATCGGCATGGTGTAGTTATCCTTGATCTTCACCTTGACCGTCGACAGGCCGCGAGTCGAATAGGATTCCACCCGCTTCAGCTGTCCCAGTTCCTGGATGGCCTTTTCGACCTGTTCGGTGACTTCCTTTTCGACTTCCGCCGCCGACGCGCCGGGATACGGCGTCAACACAACGGCATCCTTGATCGCGAACTCCGGGTCCTCCAGGCGCGGCAGCCCCATGTAGGCTTGATAGCCGATGAACAGGAGGACAACGGTAGTCGTCCACGTGATTACCTTTTTCTTGATAGACATTTCAGCGATATTCATAGTTCTTCCTTTTTACGCCTCGTCCAGAGTGTCCGCTACTGATCCTGTTCATCCCAGAAGCTGACTTTCATGCCGTCGGTAAGCACCTTCATTCCGGCAATCACTATAATCTCGCCACCCTCCAACCCGTCGTCGATCTCGATCTCGTCTGTACCCTTGAGTTGCCCCACTACCACCGTCACCTTGTGTACGGTCATATCGTCGGCGTTCACCACCCAGACGTAGTTGCCGCCCGTTTCATCGCCGATGACGGCGATTGCCGGCACAGACACGGGGACGTCTATCTCCGCCCCCGCCTTTGCCCTGGCGACTATCCGCACTGTGGCCGACATGCCGGGCAGCAGGGTAATGTCGTCCGGCTGGGGCATCTGGAACGTGATCTGGAACGTCTGTGTCTGAGGGTCGGCGCGTGTGGACAGTTCCTTAATCTCGAGCTCGTACTGCTTGTCCGCTTTGGTCGCAAATTCGGCGTAGGACGTGACCGCTATCTGTTTTTCAAGGGTACGCAGCGAAGAGACCAGGTTTTCGGGCGCGTTGATCTTGATCTCCACGATATCGGTATTGTTGAGGTCAACGATTTGTTCCTGGACTTTGATATCCATGAAGTTTTCGACGTAGCGGTTGCCTATGGTACCGTCGAAGGAGGCCTTGAGATACGTGTAGCTGAGATTCTTTTCGGCTTCGTTCAGTTTCGCCTGGGCGACGTCGCGTTGCGATCGCTTGAGATCGAGGTCGGCCAAAGGAACCGCGTCTTTCTCATACAGTGTCTTGTAGCGATCAAAATCCGCTGTCGCGCGTGTGAATGACGCGCGCTCTTCGTCTACGGCAATCTGGTAGTCTTTTGGATCCAGGCGGGCAATGAGCTGGCCTTCCTTGACGTCTTCGCCCTCCTTGATGGGCAACTCAATAATCCGCCCCGGTACACGGAAGGAAACCATCATCTTGCGGCCCGCCTCGACAGTGGCCGGAAACGTAAATTCGCCTTCGTGAAAACCGGCAACAACGGCCGTTTTGACGGGTCGCACGATCGGGCCGCTGTCTTCTTTTTCTTTTTTGCCGCAGCCCGAAATCAACATCGTCGCGGCTGCGATCAGCAGACAAGATATAAAAAATTTCGATACACTGTTCATCGTAAAACTCCTTCTGGATGGAGCGTGGTTGGACAAAATCATTCGGCACCCATTTTATCCCTGATTCTCTGGATAAACGCCTCTATTTCTTCTTCGGTACTGTTATCCGTAAAAAAAGACACGGCCCGTTGCAATTCGAGCAGATCGAGCATGAACGTGTACACGGCGGACGTCGCGTCCAGGTCCGCGCCAAAACTAGCTGTCTGAGCCTCCAACAAGTCCGTTACCGTTACGATACCGTGAGCGTACTTGTCGCGTACGACATTAAAGTTTTTTCCCGCGTTCTCTGCCGCGACACGGGTGTATCTGATGTTGGGCGCTGAACTCTGCAACTGGCGGAGGGACGTCCTGGCGCGCCGTTCGACCAGTTGGGACGCCAGCGTGAGCGTATGGCTCAGCTCCAGCAATACGGCCTGCTCGCGTTTGGATTCGTATATCTTTCCCGTCCCTTCAAACAGCGGTAGTTCGGCCCATACCCGTGCCTCCAGCTGAAAATCGCCAAGCTGTGGATCGTTCGGTGACTGGTACACGTTGTTGTTATAATTCAGGTCGGCAAAAAATTTCGGCACAATGTAGCTGCGCTTGCGGTACCCCACACGAATTTCCTGCGCCTCTATTACCTTGTACAGATAGTTCATCTCGGGCGAGTTTTCCATCGCCACCACTACCGCGGCGTCCATAAACATCGAATAGCTGGACGGATTGTTAATAACAAAATCGAGTTTGTCTCTCATCAAATCGAACCTGCCGGAATCGATCTCGATCGGCTCCGGTTTCCAGCGACGGCTCTGGTCCACACCCAGTACCTGGTTGAGCGCGATCCGGTTCGCTTCCACAACCGCGTCAGTATTAAGTACAATGGTCCGCTGCTGGGCCACTTCCGCTTTCCACCGGTACACTTCATCACGCCCGGAATGGCCGACTTCGGCCCTCATCCTGGCGATATCGAGGTTGCCCTCGGTGAGGTGGAGATTATTCTGCTGGATGCCGTAAAGCAATCTGGCCTGGACATAATCCAGGTAAACCGATTCCGCATTCAGAAACACGTCCAGCTGGTCGGTCTGGTTCTGGAACTGTGCGGCCTGGTAATACCTGTCCGACTCCCTGAAACCACTCACCACTTCGTCGTCAAATATCATCTGGCGCAATGTGAGCCCCACCTGTCCCCACCGTTCGGGTATGATGTTGCCGACCAGATTGTTGTCGTAATAAGTATAGTTTCCATTGATCCCCAGTTGGGGTAACAACGGACTGCGTGACACCTGTCGGGTTCTAAGCGACGTTTCCACCTGTGCGCGACTGATCGCAAGTGAGGCGTTTCCCTTGTTGGCCATTTCAAACACATCCACGATACTGATGGGAGTTGCGCCCTCGTCAAACGCTTCCGGGTGGAGAAACTCCGCAATCGCCCGCACTTCAAAGAACGGATCGTAGCCGATTTTTACCGCCGTTCGGGCATTCAGCACCAGTTTCGTGTCGGAGACCAGAAACACGGGAAGATCGTCCGTTTTGGCGCCATCGATCAGCTGGTACAGATTGAGTGCGACTCGTCGTGCCAGTTCCCTGCGGCCATCCTGTTTGTTCGTTGCCAATACACCCAGATCAAGATCCTGCACCCCAACGCCGCTGAATGTGATCATCTTTTTCTCATTCAAGGCGGCTACAAGTGATTGCCGCTCCGAAACTGTCAACCGCGGATTTGACATCAGATAAAACGTGGCGTCCTCGGGGTCCAGGGGACCAACGGCATCCCGCCAGTCCGCGGAAATGTCTACGGGCAGGATCTCGATTCCGTAGGTTTTGCTGTATTGCTCCAGCGCCGGTTTGAGATCGCCCAGGTTCTGCGCGATCACCGCATCTATTCCCACGTACAACCGTTTTGGATGTGACAGTCTGACGAGAATTTCGACATCGGTATCCACCCGTTGCGGCCATACGACAACACTCAGGTTGTCCTTGAGCGATTTATCGTCCTTGGAGTACTCCAGCTTGGGAATGTCCCCGTTGAGAACAGTGGCGCTCACAAACGGTTTCGTAAGCTTCAGCTCCGGTCTGGCCGCTGCCTGTGTGACCAGCATTCCGATACCGAGAATCATGTCGACTTTGCTGTTGCGGAGCGCGTTTTGTATCACCTGCTCCATTCGTGCCGGATCCCACATCGCGTCGTAGTCGTCCGACAGGTCAAATACAACGTCGTGTTGCTGGCCGACCAGGTGGACCAGTTCTGGACGGATCCGTTCCACGATATCATTCATGTGGGACGGGCCGTCTCGAACAACCGCGATGGTGACTGTATTGGCGGACACTGACACCGCGGACAGGGCTAAAGCAACAACCGCCAGAGATAGAGCGGCTTTCATAAGAGTGGCTCTCATGTCTTTTCCTTTTAGGTTTTTGGCAAACAGGTTGATATGCAGATATGTGTTAGGTGGCTAACTTATACCACAAATTTGACAGAATCACAAATAGCGGATATATAGGCAAGTTAGGCAGTTATACTCGGTCGGGCCTGGCGGCCCTCCGAGTATAACGCAAATTATATAACAATCTATGTCGACCTAACGGCGACATAGATTATGGCGATTCGTGCTGACAATCGTATCAGCTATCGTTCGCGGTAAAAATTACCTAAATACGA
>CAYUDF010000037.1:0-3627 GCA_964443465.1 uncultured bacterium | reverse complement strand
TTCGTGCTGACAATCGTATCAGCTATCGTTCGCGGTAAAAATTACCTAAATACGATTGCAGCACAATCCCCATTAGGTGCGTCACTTAATGAGCAGCATTTTGCGGGTCTGGCTGAAATCCCCTGCCCGGAGGCGGTAGAAGTAGATACCAGACGAAACGGAGGCCCCGTTCTGGTTGGATCCGTCCCATACGGCCGTATATATCCCCGGGGCAACCCGGCGGTTCTCCAGTTGCCGTACCAATCGACCGGCGACGTCATAAACCGACAACGTGACGTGGGCAGCCCGGCCCAGTTCGTAACGGATGCGGGTCACGGGATTAAACGGGTTGGGGACATTTTGCGACAGGTCATTCCGATAAACCTTCGCCGTTTCCACACCTGTGGCCGTACCGGCAAATACCCGGTCGGAGAAACCACTCTCGTACCCGTCCAGATCGAGTGCCGCCACGGCATACCAGGCCGAGTCCGGCGGCGCGACAAAAGTGGCCGACGTGTCGCCGGCGGCGGCGTAACCCACAAAATTAGAAACAGAAGGTTTGAAATCCGGGAAAACATCGCAATAGATGGCGTACTGGCCGAGGTCTGGCTCATTATTGGCATCCCAACGCAGCGTTACTTCTCCCGATTCCAGGGAGGCTGCGAGATTTTTGGGATAGGCCGGCTGATCCATCTGAAAGACGTGAGAGCCGTACCACCCCTGGTCCCCCCTGGACCCGTCGGGATCCTGCCAGGAAACTCCGGGACGTCCCGCGTCGATCGACGGGGAATGGGCCCCGAGATGATAATCCGACAACGCAGTGTCTGCAAACACAGGATCTCCCGTGGTCGCGCCATCTCCGGCCGCCGAACCGTTGTAGTCGTCTCCGCTGGAGTTCCACACGTGGTTGTATCCGATCCACGGCGATGTCGCGCCCGAGACCGCAATACCATGCCCCGTGCTGTTGGTCACAATGTTGTTGAACAGTTCAATGGTGACGCTTGACACCGCAAGGCCGCCGCAGGCGGTACCCGCTGAATTACGGTCAAACGTGTTTCCCGCCACAGAACCCGTCGTAAATCCGGAGAAAAACGCGCCACCGCCGGTACCTGCGGAACTGTTGCCGACAAACAGATTAAAATTAAAATTCAGGTTTTCGCCGTCGGCATAAATCCCTCCGCCGATAGTAGCTGTATTCCAGTCAAACCGGCAACCGGTGACGTCAACATGGGACGTGTCCGACACGCCGATACCACCACCCAGCACACCGTTGTTGCGTTGGATAGATACTTCGTTGAGAGTAATATCGGACCGCTTTACGCCGACACCGCCACCGAGATATGTGGCTGAGTTGCGGGAAATCGAACCGCCGGACACAACGATTCCGGAGCTGTTGTTTAACAGCAGACCGCCGCCATCGGTTGCGCCGGTGTTGGACTCGATCGTGTTGCCGTCAAGAACAATCCCGTCACAGTCCACCAGGTAAATACCGGCGCCCTGGGCGGGATCTGTCGTCGCCTGTACGGTGTTGCCGCCAATCGTGTTGTTGCTCACCGTTCCGCTGCAGTCATACAGGTACATCGCGCCGCCCCACGTGGCGTTGTTGCCATGAATATAGTTGTCGCGAAAATCAACCACGGAGCCATCCGCGTATATTCCGCCTCCGGCGCCCAGTGTGGTTCCGCCTGTCGCCGCGTTGTTGCGTATCTCACAATTGGCAATGGTCGCGTTCGTGTTGAGAATACGTATACCGCCTCCGACGTCGCCTGTAAACGGCACGATCACCGGCTGGCCTCGTCCGTTTTCGACGATAAATCCGTCCAGGCCGCAATAATCAGCGCCGGGGAAAAACGAAATGTCGCCGGCCAGATTAAGAACCGTTTTCCCGGTAACGAGATCACGCGCCGTAAAATCGGCGTTCCACGCCCCGTGCAGAAGCACCCCTTTTTCCAGTGTCAGTGAAAAATTGGTCATCGTCGCGGTCGGAACCATCAGCGTGTCGCCCTGGTAGGCGGCGTCGATCGCGTCGCCCAGGTCGTTGGCCGCGTCAACCGGCGTGATGTACGGAAAGTTGTTGGCTCCCGTGGGAGAATAGTAGTGACGGGTCGTGGCCAGCACCTCCAGCGCGTTGGTCAGCGTGGCCGACTGGAAGTCCCTGTTTTTTACAGTTACGTTGTACATCCCCGGTGCGACGTCGTTAAAGATGGTCACGTCGACAAACAGGGATTCCGCCCCCACCAGCGTGGTCTTGTGGACAAACGCCGCGGGACCGAAATTGACGCGGATACCGGCATAAAAATCGGTTCCCGTCACGATCACCGTGCCGTCGAGCCCCTGGTAAAGAGAAGAAGGAGACGACGCGGAAACCGCCGGAGTGGGAAGTCCGGGCGGCGGGGCTGGTGTACAGGGCACGATTTCCCACCCGAGTTGACCGGGTGTGTACGCGCAAAGCGACCCCGAATTGGCTTTCATCATACAGGGCACCGACCTCGAATTGCACACCTCGCAGTTGCCGTTGAGGACGCCATTGGCACAGGTGCTGGTGCAGTCGCCGCTGTCGCACCCGCCCGCGTACTCGTCGCAGGCACCGAATATATGCCCGGTCTCGTGAGAAAATGTCTGTGACCGGGTCCAGCCCGTTCTGAACAAACTGACAAAATAGGGGCCATACCACCACGCGTACGCGGTGTGACCGTCGGAAAAAGACATCGGGGACGGAAACGGGTTATAACAGATAAAAGCCGAATAGGCGCGCGCCGTCTGGTACGTCGACCGCTGCCACGTGTTGAACGCGTTTACCTTTGACCAGCGGTTACCCGACGTGTAGCCGAAATTTCCCATGATGGCGCCGACCCAGTCGTCTTCATAAGACGTATCGTGCAGAACCGGCTCCACCCACTGCTGGCACCTCGGGTCGTCGGCCGAATAGTAATACAACAGGAACGTGGCAAAACACCCCGCGTGCGATGCCGCCCGCGCCGCCCACCACGTCAGCCCCGACGCGGCTGCGTCGATGTACGACTGCATGTCCTCTTCCGTCCAGGTATACTGGTCGGGGTCGGTGCCGCTGCCATCGCTCTCAACAAAAAACATCGAAAGCGCGATGGTGCCCGTCATAGCTCTGCTGTTTTCACCCCACGCGGCGATTCCTTCGGGATACAGCCCCTGCTCCTTCAGCGTACCTGCGTCCAGCCCAACCGAAGCGAGGTTTTCGAGATAGGACGTTTTATCAAACGGCGGGGGAATCCGCATGTCGGGTAGACGCGGGGTCTCTTCGAGAGCGGGTCCCCCGGCCTGATTGTCCATTCCCCGTTTGAAGTCGTCGCCCAGCCTCCTGCCGATCTCACCGGTTGCGACGGCGTTGAACCAGGACACCATGGCCCGATCGGGTGCCCCGGCAAACTCCACTTCGCCCGGTAAAACCTCGGTAAAATATATATCCTCGATCCCGGCGCGGCCGACCAGCTCTTCACGCAAATCAAACGAAATCCATCCGATCAGTATCGACGGCGGCGACATGATGGCGATCCTGCCGCCGCGCGACTCGATCAGTTTCCGCGCCTCGTGCAACGCGGGCACATCGCCGTCCTCCAGCACCACAAGCGCCATTCCCTCCAGGTAAGTAAGGTCCATCGTCTCGGCGGTGTC
>CAYUDF010000036.1:0-11003 GCA_964443465.1 uncultured bacterium | reverse complement strand
AAGTACACCACGCTGTCCGCCGTTGTAACCGCTGAGACATTGCCGATGTATGGCACAAAACCGGAATCGGCGGGTATCGACGGATCGGAAACGTCGACAATCTGGATTCCGTCGCCGCCACCGGCCAGGTAAACGAAACTATCGCCAACGGCAATATCCTCCACGTCGATCGCAAGATCCAGCGTTACGGCATCGATCCGGTTCCCGTCCCGCTCCACGCCGAGCAACTGCGCCCCCGAGGTCACCGCGTAGGTGCCGGCGGGTCCGGACGCGACTTCCAGCACGGTTGAGTCGCTGAATCCCGCTCCCCAGTCCATCGAAGCCAATGCGGGCGGCGCGGAAGAATTCCGGATATTGAGCAAACGCAGACCGCTGCCGTTTTCGGCGACGCATGCGAGATTCCCGTCGAGCGTGACACCCCGGGTGGTTCCACCAAACGAGACGTGGTTTATCGCGAACGGTGAGTCTTTGGAACTGACATCAAATATTCGCGTTCCCCCGTGAGAATCGGCCACATACAATTCGGTACCGTCCAGCGCCACACCAACCGCCCTGCCCGGTGTGTCAACAAAACCCGTTATCGATTCGCCACCGGGCACCGTGATGTCCACAAATTGCACACCCCCCTCACGGGTCGCCACGTAGGCGTACCCGTCGGCGACAGCAACCGCCATCGCAACCACCGGCATAGGGACGGTATTGACCAGCCACGGTGTCTCCGGATCAACGATATTGACGACACGGAGTCCCAGTGTCCGGTCGGCCACGTAGGCGAGGTCCCCGGCGACCGCAACGTCGACGGCAACCCCGGCTGTATTCTCAACACCCATCGACAGGGGGGATCCCGGATCGCTGATGTTGAAGATCATCAACCCGATCGTTTCATCTGCCACACAGGCGATGGTGTCCTTGAGCGCCAGTCCCGACGCTTCGCCCGCCGTGGGGGCGCCACCGACAATGACGGGCCGGTCGGGATCACCGCCGTCCACCACTATCAATCCCGACTCGCCGTAAGCCACCCAGTAAAAATCGCCGGCAACAGCGATATCCATTACCGTACCGGTTGTGTCCACCGTCCCACGCAGGACGGGTGTGTGTACGTCGGCAATATCCACAAACTGAACACCCGCCGTGCCGTCGGCCACCGCCGCGATGCCGTTCGATATCGCAACCGCCAAGGCCTCCCCCCGCGTGTCGACTCCTCCCGTGGTGTGAAGATATTCAGAATAGTCAAAGCAGGACCTGTTCTTGAGCAAATCCCCGCTATCCAGGTTCACCGGCGAATCGCTCGAACACGACACCCAAACCAGCGCGGTTGCCAGGACTACCGCGACGGTAAACAAGTATCGATAAAATTGAATTTTTAACATGGTCAGGAAAGAGCGGCCCGTCATCCGCCAGGTTTGTTCCCGAACGAGCGGATATCGATCGCCGCGCGCCTCGCTCCCCACCCACCGGGCGCCGTATCAAATATGCCGGCGCATTTCGTACCGCATTTAAGACAGGCCCCCTTTTCGTCCAGTTTCCAGGCAGTCATGACGTACCAGTCGCGGCCGATTATTTTTGTACCGCATTCGTGGCAGTACGTGCTGCCACCAGCTTCATCGTGGACGTTTCCGGTATAAACGTATTGAATCCCGTTGTTCATAGCGATATTTCGAGCGCGGGTCAGGGTGGACGCGGGAGTTGCCGGTTTGTCCCGCATCTGAAAATCAGGATGAAACGCGGAAAAATGCAGGGGCACGGACGGGCCGAGGTGTTCCACCAGCCACTGGGTCAATCCCTCCAGTTCCGCGTCGGAATCGTTTTCCTCGGGTATCAGCAGCGTTGTCACTTCGAGCCACGTATCGGTTTCTTCGTGAATATGAATGAGCGTATCCAGCACCGTCGAGAAATCACCCTTACACAACCGCCGGTAGAAATCCGCGGTAAACGCCTTCAGGTCGACATTTACCGCGTCAATAACTTCAAAGAATTCGCGGCGCGGATCCTCACAGATCTCGCCCGCGGTCACGGCAACCGTTTTGACGCCCAGATCCCGGCACGCAAGCGCCGTATCGATGGCGTATTCCAGAAAAATGACCGGGTCGTTGTAGGTAAACGCCACGCTGTTACAACCGGTTTCTTTGGCCGCGCGAGCGATAGCTTCGGGCGCCGCCTCGGCGGCCAGCGTATCCATCTGGCGTGACTTGCTGATATCCCAGTTCTGGCAGAACTTGCAGGCGAGATTACACCCGGCGGTGCCGAATGAAAGCACCGGTGTGCCCGGATAAAAATGGTTGAGGGGTTTTTTTTCTATGGGATCAACACAGAAACCGCTGGAGCGGCCGTACGTCTTGAGGACTACTTCCCCGCGCTCACACCCGCGAACAAAACACAGTCCCCTCTGCCCATCCCGCAATTTGCAGAACCGGGGGCAGAGGTCACACTGCACCCTTCCGTCCTCCAGTACGTGCCAGTACTTCGTCGGGTAATTTTCCGGGTGTGTTGTTTCGGCCATGAGAAACTCCGTAACTACAAATGTACAAAAATCCACACGATTATACTAATGTTTCCGACCTTGGAGATACCCGAAACCCGGTCATATGGCCGCAAATAACAAAACGCCGCGAGACAAAACGCGGCGTTTTACAGTTCCGAATTCGCCGCCGTCACCGGCGGCAGCAATGCGCGATCGCAGGGCGGAAAATAATCCGCTTCCTACTTGTTGTACATATGCTTCAGCTGGCCCCAGGTCGCTTTTTCGACGTAAACGGTCGTCAGCGTGCCGACCTTTATCTGGAACGCCAGGCGTGACTGGGTCGGGCGGTCACCCGTCCAGTTCATCGTTGCCTGTCCCGACAACACAAACCCGTCCGCCAACACCCCACCGCTGATCCACAGGATGTCCAGGCCGTTACCAACGGCGTTTGACGCGTCACCGACGGCTTCGCCGTCAAGGACGAGATTGTCCACCAACATTTCCGAACCAACGTTGACGGCTCTCGACCGCACAAATACGTCGGTAAAACCGCCCAGCGGAGTGGTGTATTGCAGGGTAACATTGTCGACGGTGAAGGAGACCAGTTGGGTCATAGCGTCAAAAGAAAGTTTCCACGGCACCTCGGTGCCGTTGGGCCAGTCGTACGCGGCCGTCATCGCGGGGTTGCCCGTGTCGCCCCCGAGGTCAACCTCAAAAGTAGCCGCACCCGCACCGTCGCCGATGCGCCCTTCGCCAACAAACAGCGTTTCGGACAACAGCGCGAGCATTTCCGCGTCGGTCGCGATATGCGATACATTGAGACTCGCTAAAACCGGGCCAGCGCTGAATAGAACAATAGTTGTTAAGCAGGTCAGTACCGTTCTCAAACGGGTCATATACTCTCCCCCCTGGTCAAGAACGCCTTGCCCGACGTATAACCGAGGAGTCTGGTGTTTCCCTCGCGCTCCAACCCACACCCTCCAGTGGGAGCTAGTTTAACAGATAATTTATTACCCGTCAATGAGTTTCAGGTTTTCACGCCAGGTATAAACAGCCGAACGAAGCCGTTAACTCCTTGTTACAAAACAGGAAACACGACAAGCCTGGAGTTTTGACCGTCCTTAAAGGATTTTCAGTATCGTGAGCGATTTTTGCGAACCAGCCTGAACAGCGTGACCGTGAGGATCAGGATCCCCATGCCGAGCAGTACCCAGTCGATCTTACGGTCTTTCTTCGTGCATTCATCGGGCCGGCCATCGCTGTCCCCATCCACCGACAGTCCCTGGCTGACCTCGAAGCTGTCCGGTATCCGGTTGGCGTTGCAGTCGTAACTCTCGTCGAACCGCTGAACGGCGTATCCGTCCAGTGATGCAGGTACAAAAGGAAGGGCGTCGGTATGCAGAGGTGTCAGCGGCGTTGAGGTGATGTCTTCGGCAGTTATGTGAACCTCAACATTGTTTATTTTAAGAACGGATTGTGTCCCGTTCTGTGGATCAATCGAATTCCAGACGGAAAAAACCAGCCGCACTTTTTGTTCTCCGGGAACAGAAACGGCGTACCTGCCGGTCCGCCCGGTTCGGGTGCCGGGGATTTCGTGTATCGATATGTTGTTTCCGGATTCAACGATGACACAGGTGTGCTCACCGGCAACCAGCCACAGGGAAGCGTCAAACGACACGGTACAAAACCGGGATTCCCCCACGGCGCCGGCTTGTTTGATATCAACAAACAGAAAGGACGGATTGCATCCCGGTTTTTCGTTGGCGCGCGTGTCTCCAATCAACGCCGATGCGGATCCGTTTTCCGCCGCCAGACCGAAAGTGTAAACAGGAGTGTCACAATCGGGCGGTCGGGTGCGGTTTGTCTTCCACAGATTGATCTGATCGTCAAACGGAGCACCGGTGGTCGTCGCAACAACAGCCGAGGGACTCCACAAGGAAAGAACGATCGCCACGATCAACCACAGTACTGCTGATCGCGACAGGTTCGTTCCGCCGCTCCCGCCATAGTCCAGCAAGAAGTTGATTTTTCGCCCCCCCGGCAAAAATCACCGGCCCGCGTCGACAGCCTCGTCCGTCCACGTGTTCACAGCCGCGGTTGTCATAAGCCGATAGCTTTCCGCCAGATCTTCGTGAATAAACTTGTAAAGCGCCCAACGGAAAACCGCCGACAAAGGACTGTCGTTCCCCATCACCGACTCGACCAGCCCCTTTTTGACAGGGGAATGGACCAGGGTCACTTCTTCCTCGAGATCGATTCCGGCCGCTTCTTTTGCCAGCTCGATAGCGCGGTCCAGGCCACCCACGTCGTCGATCAGACCGTTTTCTTTTGCCTGCCTGCCCGTGAACACCCTTCCGTGTGCCAGCTTTTCGGCTTCTTCAAATTCCATCCCGCGTTTTTCCGCTACGTCTTCCAGCCACCAGTTGAATCCTTCCCAGTGGTCATCTTCGAAGCGTTGCTTCTGGGCGCGGGTAAGATCTGTGTGATCCGACATCAACAATCCATTGGGACCTTTTGTCACGTAGTCAAACGTGATACCCAGCTTGGCATAAAGGCCGTTCGTGTTGAATTTTCCCCTGATCGAACCAATCGAACCTGTAATGGTCATGTTGTCGGCGATCATTTTGGTGGCGCGGTACGATATCATGTACCCACCCGATGCGGCGACGTCGATCATGGATACGATCACCGGTTTGTCTTTTGCGATGGACTCAACGGTGTGGGCGATCAAATCACTCGCCAGCGATTCCCCGCCGTTACTGTCCACGCGAAAAACAATCGCCTCCACCTTGTCGTCCTCCGCCGCTTTTCGCAAATGCGCCGAGACTGTCTCGTGCCCCATAAGAATTCCGAGCATCGGATCGATCGTGCTCTTGCGACCGCCAATCATGCCGTGCGCGTGCACCACGGCGATGCGCTTTTTCCCTTTGAGTCCGAGACTTTCGCGCGTCACCTTGGCGTAATCGCTTTGCGACACCGTTTGCAGTTCATTGTCTTCGTCTTCGTCTTCGTCTTCGCCTTCACCTCCGACCAGGAAATCCCTCACCTCGTCCCAGTAGAGAATACCGTCGATCAGACCGGCTTCCTTCGCCTGGCCGGCCGAAAACAGCGCATATTCCATATACTCGACCAGTTTCTCTTCGCTGAGACCCAACTCCTCCGTAAGGGCGCTCATCTCAAATTCCCACAGATCGTCCATGATCCAGTTGCGCATCTCCCGGGACTCCGGAGACATATCCTTGCGCGTGACCATCTCGGCGGCGCTTTTGTAATCCTTGATCCGATGGACGTGCGCCTTGACACCCAGTTTATCCAGCGTGCCTTTCAGATAAGGAACCGCACTGCCGTACCCCACGAACAACATTTCGCCGCTGGGCGGCATAAATAACGAGTCGCAGGCGGAGGCCAGAAACAGCGAACGGCGGTTCATGTAATCCGAGTAGGCGTACACCGGTTTGCCCGCCTGCTGGACCTTCTGTATGGCGGCGCGGATCTCTTCGATCATTCCCAGACCCAGGTCGTTGGAAGCGGATATTTTGAACACCACGCCTTCAATCCGGTCATCCACGCCGGCCTTCTCCAGGTTGGACAAAATGCGGTGGAGGGTTTCCGGTTTTCCGCCAATGATGCTCTCGGGAAAGCTCTGCGGCGGATTGTACGCCAGGACCTGCCCGTAAATGTCGATAACAAGATAAGATTCCTTTTTAATTTCGGGTTTCTTACCCGCCTTCAAGCTTGCGCCCATGCCGGCAACGAATACAAACAACAGAATAACCAGCAGAATATTGGCGACCAACACCGCAAAAAAGGTTTTAAAGAAGGTTTTCATGGATGGCTCTCCTTCTGATTCAAGGATGGATTTCCACTTGTGTACGCCTGAATTCGTCGCCGGGTTTCAATGAAGCGGGTCCGTAGCGCCGGCGGCGGCAAGTGGCGCTGTTGTGTAACTGAATCTGTTAAAATAAGTTCACGCTCAGACTAGACCATCGTGAAATCCTGATCAAGCCGAAAGACCTTCGGGGGTTGACAACAACTAGTCTCACGGTTATTCTGTCAATAGCGGGTTATTGGACCATCTACTACACAAGAGGACCGTTAATGATACACTCCCCGACTTGTCAGCATGCGCTGCGGGCGTTGATTTATCTGGCTTCCAGGACTCTGGACAAACCGGTGCTGGTCAGCGAAATTGCGGATTCCGCAAAAGTACCGAGACAGTCCCTGGCAAAAATCCTCCACAGTTTGCGAAATAAAGGCCTGGTCAAATCGACAAAGGGTCCGGGGGGCGGATACCGGCTCGCCCGTCCCGGTGGAGACGTTACAATCATCGAGGTCGTTGAAGCGATTGACGGCCCCCTGCGCCTGGCCAGAAGTTGCGTTCTGGGTCTGGAAGAATGTAATTGCGATGATCCGTGCGCGCTCCATGAATACTGGGATATGTTCCGGGGACAATACTACTCAACGATCGAAGCCATGACTCTGGAAGCGGCGGCCGCAGGCCTCGCCAAAAATAAAAAATGGCAGAACATCGTTTAGAAATCTCACCCTTGTATTGTGGACTTTATGCCCATTTCGTGTTTTTATAGATATCTGCACGGGCGGATTTGATCTAAAAAACGGAGGGGCAGGATGCTGTCTTTCAAAGTAATCGTCGTTCCGACTGATTTTTCCGATTTTTCCCTGCGCGCGCTGGCATACGCTATCGGACTGGCAGAAAAATACGGTTCGAGTTTGTTTGTACTCTACATCGCCGAACCCACCCTCCAGGTGTCGGATATGGCGTGGGTTGGCGTAAACGACCAGTCCCTGAAGAACGAGCATGCCGAAGAAGCGCAACGGCAACTCGAACAACTGGTACTTGACCAGGTTCCCGCCGGCCTGCCGGTAACGGCGGAGGTCAAAACGGGAGACGCGGTTGAAGAGATCATCCGGTTTGCGGAAAACAACGGCGCCGATCTGGTCGTAATGGCCACACACGGCAGAAGCGGGCTCTCGCACATGCTGATGGGGAGCACGGCGGAACAGGTCATACGAAAAGCGTCCTGTCCGGTTCTGACTCTTAAACATCCAATGCAGGTAGTACCACCACCGGAAGACCGAACTTGACCGGCCCTAACTATGGTACTATAGTGCCTTAGACATCAGTATCTGTGTGGATCGAGAGGATTATTAATGAAGACACTCACACCGAATATGGAAATGTATCTCAAGACGATTTTCGAAATCGCCAGTGAAGGCGATCAGCCCCGCGTGAAGTTAATCGCAAAACGGCTGGGAGTCACCATGCCGTCGGTCACGGGCGCTATAGAAAACCTTCAAAATAAAAATCTTGTCGAGCACACGCCATACGGTGATGTCAAGCTCACCACCAAAGGCCGCCGCGCTGCGCGCCAGGTCAAGGAACGCAACGAACTTATTTACCGCTTTCTTTTGAACGTCCTGAAACTTCCCACGGCAACGGCGACACGCGATGCGTGCGTGCTGGAGCACGTCGTAAGCCCGAGAACTTTTGACAGGATGTCCTCGTTTCTCCAGTTCACGGAATCGCACCCGCAGGAGTCCGCAAAGCTGATAGACCTGTACGGCGATTGGGTGGAAAAGCACGAATCCGGCAAGAGCCAGGAGAAGTAGCTCTCCGTCCTTCGCGGGTCTCATTGAATATCTTTAACCGAATGTGACGAGCAGGGCGCCGGCTACGGCGAGTAGAATCGCAACGATCCGGGCGGCGGTAATCGGCTCGCGCAGAATCAACGCGGCAAACACCAGAATAAAAACGGTATTCGTCTGGTTGAGCGCCGAAGCAATAGAGGCCTTGGTAAGTTTGATCCCCGCCAGCCACACGGCCATCGCGATGTAACCGCCGATAACCGAACTGCCCACGGTAAACGCCCGTCTTTCTTTTACCAGTAGACTTCGCAGGATGTTTTTACGCGAGGGGTTGATCCACAGAAAGATCGCCAGCGCTGCAACACCGCCTATCAACCGGACCTGCAGAGACCACAACAACGGTGTTTCGTCCAGAATCGGTTTGATCATCACCACCCCGACGGCCATCGCCGCAACCGCCACCACACCCCAACCCACACCGATCATACGCCGTTTCATATCCACACGAGCTTTTTGCTCGCCGCGCGTGGCCTCGAGAACGGCGGAAACAATCAATCCAGCGCCCACCAGTTGTATCCACGTCAGTCTTTCGTCGATCCACAGATAGGACAGAAGAATGATAAAGGGACTGTACAGAC
Organism: uncultured bacterium; assembly: GCA_964443465.1. Classification (GTDB taxonomy): domain Bacteria; phylum Krumholzibacteriota; class Krumholzibacteriia; order WVZY01; family JAKEHA01; genus CAYUDF01. The sequence continues at coordinate 2,297 of CAYUDF010000036.1, read as the reverse complement.
AACTCACCAGTGCCGACGCGCCGGCTCCGATCGTATTGAGGCTTTTAAACAAAAGTGAATCGCCAACGGCGATACCGATCGCCCCGCTGGCAAGAAGCAGCAGGTAGTAGCTCAGGGGAACGTCCTGGAAGATCGATACGCCGACGATCATCAGAGTCGGCACGTACAACACGACCGCGACGACATCTTTGAAAAAGTTCAGGGCCACGGGGTGAACGGACTCGCCGCTTCTCTTGAACATCACGACCGCCAGCGCCCACAGGATGGCGGCCAATAACGAAAGGATTTCGCCGATATAAGGAATTGAGGACATTAGTCCCGCATGATAACCCGGCAGTGTCCGTTCAACCAGAACAAACAAGAAACCAAAGGCTGGATGTTGTTTGTCGGCCGGATTTTCGTTATACTCGCGCTTGTCATGAAGCTTTTATTTGTGTGCATTGAGAACTCGTGCCGAAGCCAGATGGCGGAGGCATTCGCCCGGAAACACGGCGACGATACCGTTGAAGTTTTCAGCGCCGGCTCGTCACCCTCCGGGGTTGTGAATCCAAAAGCGATCAATTCGATGAGTGAAGTGGGGTACGACCTTACGACACACCAGTCAAAAGGGCTGGATGAAGTACCCCAGGACGGATACGAATACGCCATTACGATGGGCTGTGGAGACGAGTGTCCGTCTATATCGGCGTCTTGTCACGACGACTGGGATATACCCGATCCCAAGAACATGGCGCCGGCGGATTTTGCGAAGATCCGGAACCTGATCGAAGAAAAAGTCAAACACTTGCTGACCGGAATTTAACAGTGCCCCGTACTAACCGCCGGTTTGGCGAACGGGCACGCCAACATCATGCAGCGACTTCTCCGCATCCTCGTGTTGCTAACCGTCGCGCTTGTTTCAGCAGTTCACACCGAGCGTCCGACGGCTGGAGAACGTCCGGTTTCGCTTAATTCCGGCGTTTCCGTCGTTGCCGATTCCATATATAACCTCCACCACCCCCGCCTCCTGGTCACGAAAACCGAATTGGCCGCCTTGAGGTCAAAAATATCCGACGCCGGTTACGACAAAGACGCATACGACTACATCCGCTTTCTCGTGTCGAATGTCTACGCCTACCAGTCAACCGCGGGTATTGTGTCGCAGGAATACGGGATGACCGCAATACCCAACCTGGGCCTGGCGGCGATGGTGCCCGACCCGGCCGACACCGTTGCGATGAGGATGGGACACAACGCCACCGTGCACATTGCGGTTCACTATGACGCCGACAACAACGAAGCCAACACGGGACTCAGACTGCGGGCACTTACTCTCGGATACGACATGTTCTTCGGGGACTCAACCGATTCGCTCCGCACTCTCGTCCGTGACGAAATCGTTTCCTACCTTGAACACATAACGCAGTCGTTCACATACGAATTGTTTTCTTATCGGCCTTACCTGGCGAATCACAGCGCGATGTTCGCGGGACCGCTGGGTATGGCAGCAGTATGCCTGCAGGGTGAAGCGGATGGATCCCTGCTGGCGGACGCCCTGGCGCTGGCAGACGGTACCATCGACAGCCTGCTTACCCACCAGTTCGACCCCGGCGGATCATACAAGGAAGGGGTTCTCTACGGTGCGTGGACCGCCCGGCAACTCATTTTTTACTTTCACGCGAGAAAACGATTCGACGGATTCAACTATGCGAATCGGGAAAAACTCCGGAATATGGAAAAATGGTTCGTGTACGAAATACTTCCCGAAGGCTGGGGAAAAACAAACAACCTGAACGATTCGCCGTACTCTTCGACACCACTGGCTCGACATTCCACCTACTTCGACTGGGCGCAATCTGAATGGAACAGCGGATTGTCGGCGTGGTTGTGGGAACACACAGCCGGGCCATACGGAATCGACCAGCAAATAACGGCCGACAAGGTGGCGACGGTGTTGTGGAATCTGGGCCTTCCGCCGGAACAGCCCGGATCGGTTTTACCCAACCGGCAGTTGTGGGTCGACCGCGGTTTGTATTACTTCCGTGACGGCTGGCAAAGCGGCGCCAACTCCAAAAACGTTTTGTTCAGTTTTTATTCCGGCAAGTTTCACGGCGGCCACGCGCAGGAAGACCAGAACCAGTTCACGTTGTACGCTTACGGCGGCAAATTTGCCGTTGATCACGGCGCGGGATCAGCCGCCGCTCAGAGCGAAGCCCATAACATCGTGTTCATTGACGGCGCCGGACAACACAACGCGGGAGGGTCGATCGGCACCGACGGCGATATCGCGGATTATCTACTCGCGGATTTCGCGGACT
>CAYUDF010000035.1:0-11165 GCA_964443465.1 uncultured bacterium | reverse complement strand
GCCAACGGCGGCGAGATGATCGACAAAACACCCCGCGCGGGCAAGGACAATTCAAAGGTGGCATTCGTCCACCCCAAATCCTCCGGCAAGATCCTCTACGAACTGGTGGAAAACAAAAAAGACCGCGACGTATAAACGCCACGGTCTTTTTGTATCAACCCTTTTTTCAGGATCTGTTAATACTCGTAAAATCCCCGGCCGGTTTTGCGGCCCAGGCGATTAGCGGCGACCATCTTCTTGAGCAACGGACACGGGCGGTATTTCGAATCGCCCAGTTCCCGGTGCAGCACTTCCATGATCGACAGGCATACGTCCAGTCCGATCAGGTCGGCCAGCGTGAGTGGTCCCATGGGGTGTGCCATGCCGAGTTTCATGATCTCGTCGATGGCTTCGCGCGTGGCAACGCCCTCCATCAGGCAGAAGGTCGCCTCGTTGATCATCGGCATCAGGATCCGGTTGGCGATAAAACCGGGATAGTCGTTGACCTCTATCGGCGCCTTGCCCAGCTTTTCGCACGTATCGGACACCGCTTTGGCCGTCGCATCATCCGTCTCCAGGCCGCGAATGACCTCAACCAGTTTCATCATCGGCACGGGATTCATGAAGTGCATACCGATATAGCGGCTGGGTGTTTCCACGCCGGCGGCCAGTTCTGTAATCGAAATCGACGACGTGTTGGACGCCAGGACGGCGTCTTTGGGCGCGTTGTCGGAAATTTCTTTCCACAGCTTCTTCTTGATATCGGCGTCCTCGAAAATTGCTTCCACCACGAGCTGGCTTTTAGCGACGGCTCCCATATCGGTGGTGGCGTTTATACGCCCCAGGATTTCGTCTTTCTTGTCCGCCGTGATTTTTTCTTTTTTAACCAGGCGGTCGAGACTTTTGGAGATGGCGCCCATGCCGCGTTCCACGAACTCGTCCTTGACATCGATCATTGAAACGTCGAACCCGTTGGCCGCGAACACCTGCGTGATCCCGTTTCCCATAGTACCGGCGCCGATGACCGATACGTTTTTGATATCCATGTCGGTTCCCTTTCTATTCCATTGTTAGACTCATGGCCACGGCTCCACCGCCGCCAAGACACAGTGAGCACAAACCTGTTTTTGCGCCGCGATTTTTCATCGCGTGAAGCAGCGTGACCAGCACGCGGGTTCCGGACGCCCCGATCGGGTGACCGAGCGCAACGGCGCCGCCGTTGACGTTCAGCTTATCGGTGTTGAGCTTGAGCTCACGGGTGAGCGCCACACCCTGGGACGAAAATGCCTCGTTCAGTTCGATCAGGTCGTAGTCATCGATCGACTTGCCGGTTTTAGCGAGCAACTTCTCGATGGCGACCTTGGGGGCCATCATCACCCATTCAGGGTCCATGCCGCCGGTTGTGTATGCTTCGACGGTGGCCAGCGGTGTCATTCCCAGCTCTTTGGCTTTGTCTTCCGACATGACCAGCACCGCGGCCGCTCCATCGTTGATCGTCGAGGCATTACCCGCCGTTACCGTACCGTCCTTTTTGAACGCCGGCCTCAGTTTGCCCAGTTTCTCGGCGGTTGTATCGGCGCGCGGTCCCTCGTCGGTATCAAACACAACGGGGTCGCCCTTGCGTTGCGGAATGGTAATCGGCACGATTTCGCCCTTGAACGCGCCGCTATCAACGGCTGCCACCGCCTTGCGCTGGCTGTCGGCGGCAAACACATCCTGTTCCTCGCGAGAAACATTGTATTTTTCACTGACCAGTTCAGCCGTATTACCCATGTGGTAGTCGTTGTATACGTCCCACAATCCGTCGTTAACCATTACGTCGACCAGCTTTCCATTGCCCAGGCGATAACCGGTACGGGCTTTTTCCAGCAGGAACGGCGCGAGACTCATGTTTTCCATTCCACCGGCGATGATGACGTCGGCGTCTCCCGCCTTGATGGCGGTGGCGGCCAGCATGACCGATTTGAGTCCCGATCCACACACCTTATTCACCGTAAACGCGCCTGCCGACGACGGAACGCCGCCGTAAATCGCAGCCTGACGCGCCGGGTTCTGGTGCAGACCGGCCTGCAGAACATTACCCATGATGACTTCGTCGATCAGTTCGGGATCGATTTTGGTTCTTTCAATAATCGCTTTGACAACTTCAGCGCCCAGTTTCGGCGCGGGGATGGTGGACAGACCGCCCAGAAACCGTCCCATCGGCGTCCGTATGGCGTCAATAATGACTGCTTTTCTCATTTTAGTCCTCCTGAATATTTTAATATCATGATGCTTTCAATACGTTGCGCGCGATAACGATTCTCTGTATTTCGCTGGTGCCCTCGCCGATTTCCGTGAGTTTGGCGTCTCGGTAATAACGCTCGACGTGGTATTCCCGGCAGAAGCCGAAACCACCGTGCAACTGGATTGCGTGGTCAGCCGCCTTCGAGGCCGTCTCCGACGCGAACAGTTTACACATCGACGCCTGGAGCCCGAATTCTTCGCCGCGGTCCTTGCGGGCGGCGGCATCGTACACCATCAACCGTGCAGCGTGAATTCCCGTCGCCATGTCGGCGATCTTGGCCCGGCTGGCCTGGAAGTCGATAATCGGCTGGCCGAACTGGTGGCGGTCCTTGCCGAACTCGAGCGACGCGTCCAGTGACGCCTGGGCGATACCCAGGGCCATGGCGCCGATCGAGATCCGGCCGCCTTCCAGTGTTTTCATAAATCCCTTGAATCCATCGCCTTCCTTGCCCAGCAGGTTCTCTTTGGGAACCTCGCAGTTCTCGAATACGATTTCAAACGTGCCCGACGCGCGTACACCCAGCTTTTTTTCCTTGGTGCCCACAATAAATCCAGGAAAATCACTGTGAATAACAAATGCGCTGATGCCGTCGGGGCCCTTGTCCGGGTCTGTGACGGCGGTGGCAACCAGATACCGCGCCCATCCCCCGTTGGTCACATATATTTTTGCGCCGTTGAGGATGTACTTGTCGCCCTTTAGCTTCGCCGTTGTTTTAACGTTGGACGCGTCGCTGCCCGCGTGCGGTTCGGTGAGACAAAACGCGCCGATACACTCGGTGGCCAGCTCGGGCAGGTATTTCTTTTTTTGTTCTTCTGAGCCCAGAATATTGATCGGGCCGCACGCCAATGAGTTGTGCGCGGCCACTCCCAGGGCGGTTGATGCGCACTGGCGGGCCAGTTCTTCTATGGTGATCGCATACGACACCGTGTCGGTACCCGTGCCGCCGTATTCCGCCGGAATGGTCAGCCCCATAAAGCCGATTTCCGCCATTTTTTTGAACATCTCAACGGGGTATTCCATCGATATGTCGATTTCTTCGGCAATGGGTTTCAGCTCGGCTTCCGCAAACTTCCGCGCCGTGTCCTGAATCATCAGTTGTTCTTCTGTTAATTGCATCCTCTGCCTCCGTCAATTCTGGTTGGACGATTGTACCGAACCTTGCCTTACTTGTTTTTCGTCTGACCTTTTTTATCAAACAATGCTTCGATATATTTCACGATCTCTCGTGTGTCCGTACCCGGACCGAATACCTCCGCCACCGCACCCTGTTTCTTCAATTCTGCTGCGTCGTTTTTGGGGATGATACCGCCGCCGAGCAGGTGGACGTCCTTCATGCCGGCTTCGTTGAGCAAATCCCGCACCCTGGGAATGAGTGTCATGTGGGCGCCGGACAGGATGCTGACGGTTACGACGTCGGCGTCTTCCTGCACAGCCGCTTCAACCACCATCTCGGGCGTCTGGTGCAGCCCCGTATATACCACTTCCATTCCGGCGTCACGCAACGCGTTGGCAACCACCTTCGCGCCCCGGTCGTGTCCGTCAAGCCCCGGTTTGGCGATAAGAATCTTGATCGGGCGGTTCATCGTTTGTCACTCTCTCCTATGGATATCGAGCCGATCAGCTGTGCCGCCGCTTCGTACGGCGAAACCTGCCCCGAAACGACCCGTTCAAAAATACCATCAAACTGCGCCTCGATGTGAGGATTCCCCCAGAAAGACCTCTTAATCTTGTCTTCGGCGAGATAACGGATCCGGTTTCTCAAACCTTCGTTTCTTCGCTCTTCCAGGTGGCCGCTTTGTTCCAGGTATCCACGGTGAACCGAAATAGCGTCCATCAGTTCGTCGCTGCCCCCGCCCTCGTGGGCTGTCGTCGCGACAACAGGCGGCGACCAGTCGGCTCCGCGATAACGGACCTTGAGCGTGGACCGAAGGTCGGCCACAAACAGGTCCGCCTGGGGCCGGTCTGACTTGTTGACCACAAAAATATCTCCGACCTCCATCAGGCCCGACTTCAGGCCCTGCACGTCGTCCCCGCTCTCCGGTGTAAACACCACAACGGTGGTTGATGCGCTGAAGCGGATCTTGTACTCCAGTTGCCCGACGCCGATGGTTTCGAGCAGGATCATATCGCGCCCGAACGCGTCCAGCACATCGGCCAGTTCGTCGGCCAGTACGCTGAAACCGGATTCGCTGCCCCGGCTGGCGATCGAGCGGATAAATACCCCCGCGTCACCCGTCGCGCTGGTCATCCGGACGCGGTCACCCAGCACAGCACCACCCGAAAATGGGCTGGTCGGATCCTCCGCTACCACCCCGACGGTTTGCCCGGCGCTCCGGATCCTGCCAATAAGGTTATCAATCAGCGTGCTCTTTCCCGACCCCGTGCCCCCGGTGATTCCCACCCGGTAGGCGCGGCCCACGTCGGGAAACAACCGGCTCAGAACAGCCTCCGCCTCCGGCCCACCCCTTTCGACGCAGGACATGAGGCGAGACGCGGCCAGCATGTCGCCGGCGCGAAACTTATCGTAATAATTTTCCGGCATCAAACGCGGGTGTTAACGGCGTGCAGCCGCCCTGAATATGTCGGGATGTTCTTTATGTCGAATAACGACGCTGTGGGTTCAAACCCTTAAGCAATCTAAACTTACAGGATTTCACGGGGCGCTGTCAACTCAAATGAACAGGATGACAGGGGATCCGATCCTGCCACCGGCAACGGAACGGGTTTACGGGTTTATTTTTTCGAGAATCTCGACTTCACGTTACCCCACGTCGACGCCTTCGTGGGGGTTGGGCAGTTGGCAAACCCGCCCGGCGACGGGAGGCAGCCCGTCGCAACCGGGTAGTCACTGCCCTTGTAGGGATTTAGCGCATCAAGGATCAGCCACGAGTCGCCCCCGTCGGGCATGCGGCCGACGGCGCGGTCGTCGGCGACCTGGCTCGACACGAAAGCGTACGAATCGACAGCCGACGTATCCGTCCCCGCTATTCGGTACAGATACACCGTGTCCCCGCCGTTGTTGAGACTGAAACCAAAGGCGGATACGCTGTTGGCGTTCTGCCAGGCGACCACTTCGGCGCCGAATATCACACGCGTTTGTCCCGGTGCGATGGTGCCGCTGAGGGCGAACCTGAACGCCTTGCCCGCCGACAGGTCGGTGATCCGGTATACACCCAGGTCAACCGTGTTGCTGCTCGTGTTGATGATCTCCACCCACTCGTCCAGCTTGGAGTTGACCACGCCGTCACCATCCCAGTCGCTGTTGGGATCGGCGATCATTTCGTTCAGTTTAACCTGGGCGGCGCCGGCAGGCGCCAGAGAGGAAAGAGCTCCAAAGAAAAGCAATAAAAAAGCAACGAACCTCTTCATCATCATCCTCCTCACTTCCCGTTCCGTTGCCGGTGTATCGACGGGATGTCGATACGAAAAGCAGTTTAGCAAACCATCATCCGGCGATCAACCTCTAACTGGAAAATATGTCGACAGAAGTGCAACACAGGTGTCGAAATTTCGACACCTCCAATTGTTCCCCACTACTGTTTACCAAGTATCTCTTTCAGGATAGATTCCGCCCGATGCGGATCGGCTTTTCCATCGGTGGTTTTCATCAGTTGTCCGATGAAGTATTGCAGCAGTTTGTCCTCGCCGCCGCGGTACCTGGCGACTATTTCTGGGTTGTCGGCAATGACCTGCTGCGCCGCTGTTCGAAGTGTCGTTTCGTCTGTGATCTGTTCGAGGTTTTTCGACGTTATGATGTCCGGCGCCTTTTCCCGGGTCTCCGCCATTTCGCTGAACACTTCCTTCGCCGTGGACATATTGATCCGGCCTGCCTCGGTGAGATTGATCAGCTCAGCCAGATCCGCCGGCTTGACGGTAAATTCGGCGATGTTGATATCGCGCCGGTTGAGCTCGCGCAACAGTTCACCCGTCATCCAGTTGCCGGCGACCACGGGGTCTTCAACGAGCTCACTGACGGATTCGAAATAGTCGGCCAGTTCGCGGGAAGTCACCAGGAGTCGGGCCTGTTGCTCCGGCAATCCGAAAGATTCGATAAAACGGGCGGTCCGCGTATCGGGCAACTCGGGGATTGAATCGATGAGTCTTTCGTATACCTGGTACGGCACATCAAATGGAAGCAGGTCCGGGTCCGGGAAATACCTGTAGTCGTGGGCCTCTTCCTTGGTCCTCATGGATCGCGTCTCGCCGCGATCGGTATCCCAGAGCAGCGTGCCTTGAGTAATCGCCTTCCCCGCCCCAATCGTCTCGGTCTGTCGGTTTATTTCGAACTCAAGGGCCTGCTCGACAAACCGGAAGGAATTGAGATTTTTTATTTCTGTTTTCACGCCCAGTTCGTCGGATCTGTTTTCGCGCAGCGATACATTGGCATCGCAACGGAGGTTCCCCTCTTCCATGTTGCCGGCGCACACGCCGATATAACGGAGCAGGTCCCGCAGTTTCTGCATGTATTCGCGCGCCTCGGCCGGTGTACGAATATCGGGTTCACTCACGATTTCGATCAGCGGCACGCCGCTGCGGTTCATATCCACCAGCGTGCAGTTTTCGGCCGTATCGTGGATCAGTTTCCCGGCGTCTTCCTCCACGTGAATACGGGTAATACGAATTCGCTTGTTATCACCGGAGAGCGGCAGGTAACCACCGAAACACAACGGGACCCGATACTGGGTGATCTGGTAGTTTTTCGGGCAGTCGGGATAAAAATAGTTTTTACGTTCAAAATAACTGTGACGCGACATCCGGCAGTGGGTCGCCATACCCGCCCGCATGGCCCGGATCATGGCTGTAGAGTTCGTCACAGGAAGCGCTCCAGGCAATCCCAGGCACACCGGACAAACCTGCGTGTTGGGCTCGGCGCCGAACGCGGTGGAACACCGGCAGAACAATTTTGAGCCGGTCGTCAGCTGGGCGTGAATTTCCAGCCCGATAACTGCTTCCAGGTTATTCATCCGGAGACTCCCCGAATCCGATCAACTGTTCCAGTCCGTAAGCGGCGCGAAGCATTCTGTGCTCTTCGAACGCCGGCGCGACCAACTGCACACCCAAAGGCAGTCGTCCAGTGGCCATGCCGCAAGGTATCGATATTGCGGGAAGACCGGTGAGGTTGGCCGGAATTGTAAACAGGTCGCTGTGGTACATGGTGACGGGATTTTCCGTCTTTTCGCCCAGCTTGAACGCCGGTGTAGGCGAGGCTGGCATCAACAGCAGATCACATTTTTCAAAAACCGAATCGAAATCAGCGCATATCAGCGCTCTCGCCTTTTGAGCCTTGACGTAGTAGTCCTCGTAATAACCTGCGCTGAGGACGTAGGTACCCAGCAGGATTCGTCTTTTGACTTCTTCGCCAAATCCTTCGCCGCGTGAACGCAGGTACAAACGGTCAATATCGTCCGTTTCGTCCGCTCGATACCCGTATCTGACGCCGTCGTAGCGGGCGAGGTTGGTACTGGCTTCCGCGTTGGCGATCACGTAATAAGCCGCCGAAGCAAATTCGGCGTAGGGGATCTCGACGTCCCGTACTTCGATATCGCTGGACCGCAAATTTCCTATCAAATCTGAAAAATTCGTGCGAACGGATTCGTCGAGGTTGTTTTCTAGAAAAGACTCCGGAACACCCAACCTTAAACCCTCCAACCCGGTTTCAAGGCCTTCTGAAAAGTCCGGGTTTTTGGTTTCAACGCTGGTAGAATCGTTGCGGTCTCGACCGGCAATTACAGATAGCAGAAGGGCTGCGTCCTCCACGGTCTGTGTTATCGGTCCGATCTGATCGAATGAACTGGCAAATGCGGCAAGGCCGTAGCGCGACACCCGTCCCCATGTGGGCTTGAGACCAACAACACCGCAGAACGAAGCCGGCTGGCGGACAGACCCGCCCGTATCACTACCCAGCGCTCCCGGTGCCATACCGGCCGCAACCGCCGCTGCCGATCCACCACTCGATCCGCCCGGAACCCGTGTGGGATCCCAGGGATTTTTCACGGGGCCATAGGCGCAGTTTTCCGTCGATGACCCCATGGCAAATTCATCGCAACGGGTTGTCCCGGTAAACAGGGCCCCCGCTTCGGCCAGTCTTTGGACCGCCGTGGCCGCATATGGACTGGTATACCCGTCGAGAATACGCGAACCGCACGAAAGAGGTTTGTCTTTAATGCAGATGTTGTCCTTTATTGCGAGGGGAATCCCGCCGAGTCGTTTAAACCGGTACTCACCGGATCGCGATTGTTCAGCGGCGTTTTCTGTCAGTTCTTCGAAAAAGGTTTCCTGGTAGGCGTTGATCTCTTTGTTTGTGTCGGTGATTCGGGTGACGATGGCTTCGGCGATATCGGAGGGAGCAATTTTGCCGTCCACCAGACGTCTGCGGAGTTCGACGATGGATAGACGGTGCAGATCCATTCAGCCGTCCTCCCCCCGGTCGATAACTCGGGGCACGCGGAAATATTCTTTATGTGTGTCGGGCGCCTGTTCGAGCGTTTTGTCCCGACCGAGCCACGACGCGGGGAAGTTGGAGGAAACCGGCTGATATCCGCGATACTTTTCGAATTCAACGTCCGATGTATCCAGTTCGTCCAGTTTTTCGACAAACTTCACGATCCGGTCCAGCTGTCCAGCAAGTTTTTCTCTCTCCACTTCGTCCAGCTCAATACGCGCGAGCTTTTCGAGGTGCTCGATCGTTTCCCGGTCTATCTTCATGTTTACCCGGCCTGTCAAATCGGGTGCATCGGCGCATACTGCGCGAGAAATTTCCGCTCGGACCCCACATCAAATACGACCGTAACACGCATCTGCTCCCCCCTGCCCTCCACTTTTCGCACCACGCCGGCGCCGAAACTGTCGTGACGGACCCGCATGCCGACGGCGTATCCCGCGTGTTCTTCCTGGGAAAACGACTCATAGTCCGGCTGCTTCTGCACAACGTCATCGTGGCTGTGCCCCCGCCAGCCCGATCCACCCGCCGCGTACGAATCCAGACCGCTGGAAAAGAGGCTGTCCGTCGCCTGGGCTCGTCTCGCAAACGACTGGTCGAGACACTCTTCCGGCAGTTCATCCACAAACCTGGAGACGCGGGTCCCCTCGATGTGACCCATCCGCCGCCTCATTTTGGCGTACGAAAGGAACAGCCTTTTCCGGGCGCGTGTCATTCCGACATAAAAAAGACGCCGTTCCTCTTCGATTTCACGATCGCTGTCCATCGAGTTGAAATGCGGGAACAATCCTTCCTCCAGGCCGGTGACAATCACAATATCAAACTCCAGCCCCTTTGCGTTGTGCAGCGTCATCAGGGTCAACTGGCCTTCCTGGGGGTCGAGCGCGTCCACATCCGCTACCAGCGCAACTTCTTCCAGGAATCCCCGCAGCGATTTGTCTTCGGAGTTTTCCGCGTACTGGTGGGCCGCGTTGATCAACTCTTCAACGTTTTCGATGCGGCCATCGCTGTCCGGATAGTTGTCCTTGAGGTGTTGACGATAGTTGACCTCGTCAACGATCGCTTCGACAACCAGCGGCGCCGGTTCAACAGCGGCGAGCGCGTGAAGTTTGTCGAATATTTTCACAAAATCGGCACACCGTTTTCGGGCCGCTGTCGCCAGTTGGTCGTTTTCGTCGCCGTGAAGCAGTTCGACGATGGAAATATCCCGGTCCAGCGCTATCTGCTCCAGGCGCTGGTAACTGGTTTTGCCGATGCCCCGCCGCGGCACATTGATAATACGTTTCAGGTTTACCGCGTCCGCCGGGTTGGCCAGCGTTTTGCAGTACGCCAGAATATCCCTCACCTCCACCCGTTCGTAAAACCGCACTGAACCGATAATCTGGTACGGAAGCGAACCCATCTTGAGGGTTTCTTCCAGCGCGCGTGACTGGGCGTTGGTTCGGTACAAAATCGCGATGTCCTTGAGATTTGCGCCATCGTCCAGCCGTTCCTTCACGGTATGCAGCACGTTTACCGCTTCCGACTCCTCATCCATTGACTCGATCAATCCGACTTTTTCGCCCGTGTCACCCTCGGTCCACAGGTTTTTTCCTTTTCGTCCTGCGTTGTGGGCGATCACGTGGTTGGCCGCTTCCAGAATCGTTTTTGTGGAGCGGTAATTCTGTTCAAGGCGTACCAGGCGGGTGTCGGGGTACAGATCCTCGAACTGCAGAATGTGTTCAACCTTTGCTCCCCGCCAGCTGTAGATCGACTGGTCGTCGTCACCCACCACAAACAGGTTGTTGTGCCACGAAGCCAGCGCATCGATCAGCGCCATCTGGATCGGGTTGGTGTCCTGGAATTCATCGACCAGCACGTAGCGAAACCGTTTTGCAAAAGTTTCCCTGATTTCCTGATCGGTGGCAAACAGCTCGACAACCTTCACGATCAGGTCGTCGAAGTCCAGGGCGTTGGCCCGTTTGAGGCCCTTTTCGTACTGCGCGTACATTTCGGCGACCTGCCGGTCGATGTGGTTTACTGCCTGATTCCCGGCAAGGTCGGGGGTGATCAGGTCATTTTTCATTCGGCTGATCCGGTCGCGGAGCGTGCGGGGCGACTTGAAGGTCCTGCCACCGAGCAGACTCTGCTGAATTAAACCCTTCAGCAATTTCATGCTGTCGTCGGAGTCATAAATCGAGAAATCGCGCTTGATGCGCACGCGGTCGCCGTGGCGGCGCAATATCCGCACACCGGTCGAGTGGAAAGTGCCTACCCACAGTTTCTGGGAGGCGCCCGGGCATGAGTTTTCCAGACGCTCCTTCATTTCTCGCGCGGCTTTGTTGGTAAAGGTGAACGCCAGAATATGCCACGGGGCGACGTCTTTCTCGCTGACCAGGTACCGGATCCGTTCGGTGAGCACCCTGGTTTTGCCGCTGCCCGCGCCGGCGATCACCAGCACCGGCCCCTCGGTTGTGACAA
>CAYUDF010000034.1:0-11174 GCA_964443465.1 uncultured bacterium | reverse complement strand
AAGGCAGCTCTTATTGTTGAACGGTTTCTCAAAAAGGAACCCCTGCTTCAGCCCGCATCCGCCAGATTACCCCGCGTATATATCGAACCCGTCGCCGGTGAGGGCGATGTGGGGGACGGCAGAGCCGAGACTCCCCGTGCCGCGGCTGACTGGCGTAAACGTAACTTCGCCGAGGTCGAGGTAACACTGTCACAGGCTGAAGCCCGCCGGGAATCAATGCGCTGTTTGCGGTGCGACCTTGAATTTACACGTGACCAGCAAGAAGAACAGTTGACAACAGAATCCGGGAGGCAGAGAGCGTGATTAACCTCAAGATCAACGGGATAGATGTAACTGTGGAAAAGGGCACAACGCTGCTGGAAGCTGCCCAGTTTCTCGGAATACCGATCCCAACTCTGTGTCATATGGAAGGACTTACACCGTACGGAGCGTGCCGTTTGTGTGTTGTCGAAATCGGAGAGGGTGACAGGGCGAAAATTGTAACTTCCTGTACCCACCCCGCGCAGGAAGGCCTTGTTGTCCGGACGTCTTCGTCGCGCGTTGTAAAGGCGCGCAAGATGATCATAGAACTCCTGCTTGCGTCCTGTCCCCAGTCGAAGGTGATTCAGGATCTCGCTGCACAACACGGTGTGCGCACGCAAAGATTCCGGCAGGAATACGAAGACTGTATTCTGTGCGGTCTCTGTGTACGAATGTGCGAGGAGCAGATGGTTGCCAAGGCAATCGGTTTTCGTGGCCGTGGGGAAAACCGAAGTATCGGTACGCCATTTGACATCAAATCCGAGGAATGTCGTTTGTGCGGCGGGTGCATCTATGTCTGCCCGGTCTGCACACTTCGCTGCACGTATACAGAACCGGAAAAAGCGGTTTGCGGGGGTTGTGCCAACCTGGCTCCCCCGTGTCTCGAAAAGGACAGCTTTGACGACATGATGTGCTATATGGAGCCATGTGTAGCTTGCGAAATCGTACCGAAAAAACAACCATCGCCCGAAAAATAGAAGCGCTTGGAAAAAGGAGAAAAACGCCATGTTTCAGACATTGTCAAGAGTCAACTCTTCCGCCGCAACATTGACCAAAAACAGGACAGAGGGATCGGTTACGCCAGGTTCCGGCATGTGTGTCACCTGCGTTGACGGCTGTGTCGGAATGTGCGAAATCGGAAAGTCAGCTTATCGGGGGCACGAGGTTATATATCCGCAACCCTTCGGCGTAATCACGACTGCTTCGGAAAAAGTGTATCCCGTTGATTACTCGCACTTCAGCATTATGGGTACAGCTGTCGGCGCCCATGGGATCGAAGCGGATTCTGACAAGGCCATATTTCCCAATGTGAATCTCGAAGTTCACTTCGGCCGGGACGGTGGAATCAAGTTCCGGTACCCGTGGATCATCCCGGGCATTGGATCCACGAATATCGCCAAGAACAACTGGGAAGGCCTGGCGATCGGGTCGGCACTGGCCGGAACAGGGCTTACAATAGGGGAAAACGTGGTTGGCATGGACCCCGAAGCGCGGTTCAAGAACGGTGAAATCATGGAGACGGTGGACCTCAAACGGAGGGTCAATCTGTACAAGGACCATCAGATCGATGGCTACGGGGCCATCATAGTACAGGCCAACGTTGAGGATACCAGGCTCGGTGTGCAGGAATACGCCATTCGGGAACTCGGTGTTGAAATCGTGGAAATGAAATGGGGTCAGGGCGCGAAGAATATAGGCGGCGAAGTCAAAGTAACGGACCTCAAAAAAGCCCAGCTCCTCTACAAGCGCGGGTACGTGGTGCTTCCAAATCCGACCGATCCCGACGTCATCAAAGCCTTCGAACGGGGTTCGTTCAAAGAGTTTGAGCGGCATTCAAGGGTTGGTATGGTGGAAGAAGAAGCGTTTGCACGGCGGGCGGAACAGTTGCGCAAGGCGGGAGCCAAATACGTGTTCCTGAAAACAGGCGCCTACCGGCCGGCCGATCTGGCGCGGGCGGTGAAGTTTTCATCCAAATACGGGATCGATCTGTTGACCGTGGACGGCGCGGGAGGCGGAACGGGTATGAGTCCGTGGAGAATGATGAACGAGTGGGGCATGCCTCCAGTCGAACTGCATTCGTTACTTTACCAGTTTACAAAACACATGGCTGACAAGGGCGAACACGTCCCGGCGGTTGCGCCGGCGGGCGGCTTCACTTTTGAAGACCAGATATTCAAGGCGCTCGCCCTGGGTGCTCCGTATTTTAAACTCGTCGGAATGGCGCGTTCACCCATCGCCGCCGCAATGGTCGGTAAAACCATTGGAAAAACAATCGATCAGCAGGATCTGCCCGTGTACGTGGAGCGTTTCGGAAAAACCAAAGACGAAATTTTTGTTACGGCGCCCGAACTGCGGAAGAAACTGGGTGACAAGGAGTTCGAAAAGCTGCCAACCGGGGCGATCGGTTTGTACACCTATTACGAGAGGCTCGCGCAGGGATTACGTCAGTTGATGTGCGGCTCGCGCAAGTTTGACTTGAGCTGTATCGCGAGGGACGATATCGCGGCTCTCACACACGATTCCGCGGATATCAGCGGGATCAGTTATATCACGGATGTTGACAAAGAGGAAGCGCAGGAGATCCTGGATGCTTAGGTTGATCGGACACGCTAAGCAGGGACCATATATTGAACAGTGACGAGGGTTAGCCACCATGGTAAACAACAATACCAGATCGTACGCCGAGGGTGATGCCGACTCTGAAAGCGGCATCACCCATCCTGCGCGAACATTTACCCAAATCGGAAGCGGGGAGATTGGGGGAAAAGCGCAAGGGCTGGTACGGCTCGAACATATCCTGACAGACCGCTTTGACAAGAGCGGGTTTTCAGGCATCAAAGTGGATATTCCGTGGTTCTGGGTGATCACTACCGACTGGTTCGACCAGTTCATGGAGAATAACCGTCTTTACGACGTCGCGCTCTCGGACGCGCGTGATCAACACATGGCAAATGCTTTTCAGAGGGCAAAATTGCCGGACGAATTGACGGATCATCTGAAGAATCTGATTTCCGAGGTCCACGTTCCGCTTGCGGTCAGATCCTCCAGCTTGCTGGAAGACACACTTCACGAACCGTTTGCCGGCGTTTACGACACAAAAATGGTACCCAACAACCAGTTCAGCGCGGATGCAAGAATGCGCACACTGGTAGAAGCGGTCAAATTTGTGTACGCGTCGACTTTTTCCGGGGACGCAAAGAGTTACCGCGAGGGGGTCGGACGGTCACACAGGGAAGAAAAGATGGCCGTATTAATACAGGAGGTTGTGGGCCTTCGGCACGGCGATCGGTATTACCCAAACATATCCGGCGTGGCGCGTTCGTGTAATTTTTACTCACTCGGGTGCGCAAAACCGGAGGACGGGGTTGTGAGCCTGGCGCTCGGGTTGGGAAAAACCATTGTGGACGGTGGCCGTGTGTGGACGTATTGCCCGGTATATCCAAAGGCGAAACCTCCTTTTGGTTCAATTAAGGAACTTCTGACGCAGACCCAGATTCAATTCTGGTGCGTTAACATGGGAAAACCGCCTTCCCGTGACCCCTTGCGGGAAACAGAATACCTCTTTCCCGGGGACCTGAGACACGCCGATCAAGACGATGTGCTCAGGGAACTGGCTTCGACCTTTGATCCGCAGACCGAGAGAATGAGTATGGGGACCGCTACGCCGGGCGCGCGAGTCTTGAACTTTTCTCCGATACTGGATCTCGACGAGATCCCGCTGAATAACCTCGTTCGCGAGCTGCTGAATATTTGTGAAAACGATTTTGAGAATCCGGTGGAAATCGAATTCGCCGCGAATATTCCCCGCGTTCCGTCCGAGAATGTGAGACTGGGACTTTTGCAGGTTCGGCCAATGCTTGTTTCGGAAGACATCGTCGAAATCACGGAATCGGAACTCGGTGGAGACGATGTATTTATTGCATCCGAGCACGTTCTGGGCAACGGACAGCGTGACGATATTACCGATGTCGTCTACGTTAAACCCGAAACCTTTCTCGCCAAAGACACCTGGTTGATCGCGGCGGAACTCGACGAGATAAACCGGCAGCTCCTCGGTACGGGCCGGCCGTACCTCCTGGTGGTTTTGGGGCGTCTGGGGACTTCTGATCCGTGGCTGGGTATTCCCGTCAATTGGGGGCAGGTTTCGGGTGCCAGGGTCGTAGTTGAAGCTTCGTCAACGGAAATGAATGTAGATATGAGCCAGGGGTCACACTTCTTTCACAACGTCAACTGCCTTGGCATTCTGTATTTTTCGGCGGATAAAACAGGTGAGTATCCGGTGAACTGGAGCTGGCTGGCAAACCAGAATGTAATTCGGGATTTACGATTCGTACGGCATGTCTCGCTGGATAGACCACTCAGCGTGAAAGTGGACGGAAACAGCTGCCGGGGGGTGATCTGTTGTGAAAGAACAGACGCAGTCGGCAATTAAGCTGCTGGAAGCCCTTACCGAGCGGGCCAAGGAACTAACCTGCCTCTACGCCATCGAGGAGATTCTCAAGGAGCCGGAAAACGATATCGAAACGGTGTGCAATGGCATCATTCAAGCCATTCCACCGGGTTGGCAATATCCGGACGTCTGTGTCGCCAGGATCACGCTTGAGGGAGAGGAGTACAGTTCACGGGGTATCGAGGAAACCTCCTGGAATCTGAGCGCAAACATCGTACAGCAGGACCAGAAAGTGGGTGCGATCGATGTATATTACACTCGTGAGATGCCGCCCGTGGACGTTGGTGTTTTTCTCAAGGAAGAACAAAAACTCATTGAGACGATCGCCGAACGGCTCAATTACTTTTTGACATACAAAAAGATGAAGCAAGTTTTCCAGGAGGAGCGGACCCGCGACAGCAAAACCTCCGCCAGCCAGGGGAACGACTGGGAAGCCGTTCTTGATCTGATTCGTCAAACGGATCACGCTCTGTTTGTCCGGCTTTCAAACAAAATGCTGAATCACCTCTGCTGGAGCGGAATCGCGGATGCGGAGGTCTTGAGACAGACAAACAAACAGAAAAACGGAGTTCCGTACGACGTGTTCAGCGACGAAAGCACGGAACCAACTCCACGACGCCCGCTGGATTTTTCCACCGAATTCACAGAACGAATTTTCAGAATCGCGTCGAGCCGCCTTGGTAACGAAGAAATCCTTTCACGAATCCAGATGTGGATCCAGGAGGACAAACTCGGCGCTTTGCTCCGCACTGTGCGCCGCCGATTGCCCCATTCCGAAGTGACAAACGGACTCAGGCGTTATTTTTTCTCAACACTTGATGATGCGGACAACAGATATCCCCTCGCACGGGGCCTGAAAGTGCTTCTTATTGAAAGCATTCTTTCGGACCACATGAACTACATCAACCTCGCGAAGGACTTTGTTGATATAAAGGATCTCTATCAGCTTCTTCAGAAGGTTATTTGCCCCGCGCAAAGCCACGGAAAGCTCGGTGGCAAGAGCGCGGGCCTGTTTTTGGTGTCACGGATACTGAAAAGTTCGAACAACGGCATCGGCCCGGATTCACCTTTCCGGGTTCCAAAGACATGGTATATCTCCTCGGACATGATGCTTGAATTTATCCATTATAACAATATGGACGAGGTCATAGAACAGAAGTACAAAGACATTGAACGTGTCCGGTTTGAGTATCCTCACGTCGTTGATTTGTTTCGGCAATCGGTTCATCCGCCCGAAATGGTAAGCGGATTGTCTATGGTCCTGGATGAGATGGGAGATACTCCTCTGGCTGTGCGTAGCTCTTCGCTTTTGGAGGGCCGGACGGGATCAACGATTAAAGGACAATATAAAACAGTGTTTGTTGGCAATCAGGGGTCCAGGGAGCAGCGCCTCCGTGAACTCATGAAGGCCGTTTCGGAGGTGTACGCGTCGAACTTCGGGCCGGATCCTATCGAATACAGGGCCAGTCGGGGACTGCTTGAGTTCAGCGAGCAAATGGGTATCCTGATCCAGGAAGTCGTGGGTAACCGGGTCGGACCGTATCATTTTCCGGTGTATTCAGGCGTAGCCCGTAGCAGGAACAACGTCCAGTGGCTTCCTGGTGACGCAGCGGAGGCCGGTATGGTCCGTATCATACCGGGTCTTGGAACACGTGCCGTTGACCGTTCCAATGATCAGTATCCCGTGTTGGTTGTCCTCGGGCAGCCGTCGGTATGCGAAACCGGGCACGCAGACGACATTGCCCGCCATGCTCCCGGTTACCTGGACGTCATCAATCTGGAGAACAACCGGTTGCAAACGGTCGGACTGGGCCAACTGATGTCGGACGTTGAGGGCCAATACCCGGGCGCCGAAAAAACCATGTCGATTTATAAAGACGGACGGATACAACCGTTTGACGTGGATAGGCTGGATTCCCCGGACAAAAATCTTATTGCTACCTTCGATGGACTGATCAGCCGGAGCCCGTTCACCGCCCAGATCCGGGACCTTTTACGATCGGTTGAGGAAAAACTCGGCTTTCCGGTAGAAATCGAGTTCGCGTCTGACGGAGAACACATTTATATACTCCAGTGTTGCCAGCAAAACCTCAGTCGAGCGCCGCGGCCGGCGCCGATACCCAAAGAGATGAATGGAAACCAGGTCGTGTTTTCAGCAAATCGGCACATTTCCAACGGCAGGGTTACTAACATTACGCATCTGGTTTATTTGCGTCAATCGACGTACGAGGCTCTTGAGGATCCGGAAGATCTGCGGGCGGTCGGAAGGGCCATGGCGATGCTGAATGAAATACTTCCGAAACATCAATTCATCATTATTCAACCCCGGGTTGGGATGAGCCGTGAGCGTGGTTTCGATTCCACGGGACTGACATTTAACGAATACAAAAACACGGCTGTGCTCGTCGACCTGTTGCCGATCGGGGAACCCGAGAAGTTCCGGGTCCATTTTCTTCAGGAGCTGGTGGAATCGGGGATTAAATACGTTCCTGTGTATCCCGATGACGAAGAATCGGTCTTTAACGAGCGTATTCTTCTGAGGGCGCCGAATATACTCAAAGATCTAGTTCCCGAATACGATTTTCTGGAAAACGTGATACGGGTAGTCGATATACCGAACGGCACGGACGGAAAAGTCATGCAGGTATTGATGAACGCTGAACTGGGCGAAGCCGTGGGTGTATTGACCGTTCCCGACCAAATTATGGGGACGCTGGATGAGGGGGATATATTCGAAGACGAGCACCCCGAGAGCTACTGGCGCTGGCGCCAGCGTATGGCCGAGCGAATCGCTCTGCGGCTGGATCCCGTCAAGCATGGTGTTGTCGCCGTTTATCTCTTCGGGAGCACGAAAAACGGCACTGCGGGACCCGCGAGCGACATCGATATGTTGATTCACTTCAAAGGTACGCCGTCCCAGCGGGAGGACCTTGTCTGCTGGCTGGAAGGCTGGAGTCTGTGTCTTGATGAATTCAATTTCCTCCGGACCGGATATCGATCTGATGGATTGCTGGATGTCCATATCGTTACCGATGAGGACATCGCCAATAAAAACAGTTACGCTTCAAAAATAAGCGCAATTACGGACGCGGCGCGCCCGCTGAAAATCAGTATGCCCGAAACCCGAATGTAGTGGAGCAGGGGCAAACCCATACCCGAATCACAGGAAAGGGAGCTGACAAATGAGTTCCTACGTTCAGAAATTGCTGGCCAGAGTACAATCAAGGAATAATGCAGAACCCGAGTTTCACCAGACAGTGAGGGAAATCGCCGAATCGTTGAGCCCGGTTCTCGAACGCCATCCCCACTACCGGGGAGCGAGGATTATGGAGCGGCTGATCGAACCGGAACGGACGATCACATTTCGTGTCGCGTGGGTTGATGACGCGGACCATGTTCATGTAAACCGCGGCTATCGTGTCGAAATGAACGGCGCCATCGGGCCATATAAAGGTGGCCTCCGATTTCACCCGTCGGTTAACCTGGGTATCCTGAAGGCCCTCGCACTGGAACAGGTTTTCAAAAACAGTCTTACCACACTGCCCCTCGGTGCGGGGCAGGGAGGTTCGGATTTTGACCCGAAGGGTAAGAGCGATTGCGAGGTTATGAGGTTTTGTCAGAACTTCATGAACGAGCTGTACCGGCACATCGGACCGGTAACCGACGTTCCCGATGGCGATATCGGTGTGGGCGGGCGAGAGATAGGTTACTTGTTCGGTCAGTACAGAAAACTTCGGAACGAGTTCACCGGCGCCCTGACGGGGAAAGGACTCGATTGGGGTGGAGCGCAGATGCGTATCGAATCAACGGGCTACGGCGTTGCGTATTTCGCTTCCGAAATGCTGGCCACGCGGGGCGAAACGCTCGAAGGTAAAACATGCATTGTTTCCGGAATCGGCAAGGTAGCGCAGTTTGTTATTGAGAAACTGATCACTTTCGGGGCGAACGTCACGACATTTTCAGATTCGAGCGGTTATGTTTACGATCCCGATGGTCTCGATCAGGAGAAACTGGATTGGCTGAAGGAACTTAAAAATCTGCACAGAGGCCGCATCCGTGAATTTGCTACACGGTATCCCAATGCCGAGTTTACCTCAGCGGATATTGGAGGTTGGGACGAGAATCCAATCTGGGCGCGAAAGGCGGATTGTGCTTTCCCCTGCGCGACGCAGAACGAGGTCAACGGGAAGGACGCGCTGAACCTGGTGGGCAACGGGATTCAGCTGGTATGCGAAGGCTCTAATATTGCCGCTACTCCGGATGCCGTGAAAGTGTTTCAGGATCGTGGAATTCTTTACGCTCCGGGCAAAGCTGCGAATGCGGGCGGAGTTGCGGTTGCAGGGTTGGAGATGGCCCAGAACAGCACGCGTTTCAACTGGACACGTGACGAAATGGACGACCGGCTTAATAAAATCATGAAAGATATTCACGAAGCCTGTATAAATGCGGCGGAGGAGTACGGTACCCCGGGTAACTACGTGAGCGGCACGAATATCGCGGGTTTTATGAGAGTCGCCAACGCAATGATCGACCAGGGGGTCATTTGATCCTGCATTCAGGAGCTCTTTTTGAAACGGGATTCATTCCACATGCTTTTTTCAACTAGCTGGAGAGCCTCATTTGCTCGGCCAGTTCACGGGCGCGCCGGGCCCTGGGGTGTTCGGGATCGGCGTTTTCCCATACCTGCAGAGCCTTTTTGAGGTGTTCGATCGCTTTCTGTGTCTTCCCCTCCGCGTGGTAGATTCGTGCGGCCTCCAGATGACCCTCGGGAGAATAGGGTTCGATCTCGAATAGCATTTCGAGGTACCGCCTGGCGCTGTCGTAATCCTGACGATCCCTCGCAATTTCGACAGCCGACGTGAGCATCCACACCCGGTTGTCAACTTCCTCCGCCGGGATCACCGCGAGAGCTCTTTCGATGCGGACCTGCGAGCTATCCAGGTCCCCGCGCCAGTATTCCACCAGCGAATTGCAGTATTCGACCGCCCACCGGAGATTTTGCATGTTCGCCCTTTTCATCCACTTCTCAAAACGTTCGGTGTGTTTTTCGACTTCGGGCAGGTAGGACGGGTCTTCGTTGACAGCGTACGTGATGATATAACCAGCCGATACTATCGGTTTGATAAACGGGACTTCTGCCTCATTTTCGATCGACCGGGCGATGGCGACGGCTTCTTCGAACCGGCCGGCATCGACGTACATCGAAAGTGTAAAAAGCCGTGCAATCATCACCTGTATGGGCGGTGTTACCTGGCTCATTGCATCAAACGCGCGGATCTGGTACGCGAGTGCTTTCTTTGCTTCGCCGCGAAAGCTGTGGTATTCGACCAGTTGCCACAGGGCCGTGCTGGAATCTCCGGGAGTTCGAGCGCTTTCGAGCGCGTCCTGGCATTGTTCGAGCGAAGCCTCGAAGTTGCCTGTATGACGCTCGATCTCAGCGAGGTTGATGCGGATGGACATTCGTTCGGGATCGATCAACAACGCTTTTTTATAATAATCCCGGGCATTGGCGTAGTCGCCGTGGCGCCAGTAGTACAATCCGATTCTGGTGAACGAGTCGTACTTGTCCGGATGCAGGTCGGCGTATTTCTGGTAATATTCGAGCGCTTTTTCGTCGTTACCGAGCCTTTCGTACAAATTCCCGATAGCATGCAGTTCCGAATATCGTTGCGGATCGATGACAAAAAGGATTTCACGTTCGTCGATGGCGGCTTCGATATCGTTTATCTGTTCGTAGTGGCCGGCGAGTGCCCCATGTGCGCCGGTGGCTTCCGGAAACAGCGTGACCCAACGTCTCGCGTTTTCGAACACAGCGTCGGCATCTTCCTTCTGTTCGTAATAGTCGTCCATCAGGCTGAACTGTTCGCTCTCCGGCAAACGGTACTTGTGTTTCAGCGCGTTGCGAATTGCTTCCTGTGCCCGCTCGCCGTTGTTCAACGCCGTGTAGGCGCTGTACAGCTGCCAGAATGCCGACGCAAACGCGGGGTCGATCGCGACAGCCTGCTCCAGCTCTTTCACGGACAGCTGGTAGTCGTTAATCTGGTAGATGGCATTGATTCCGTTGACGTAGTGTTCGAGGGCTTCAAGCGATGATGTGAACATGTCCGCGACGGGCAGGTCGGGAGTTTCCTCGATTGAATATTCGGGCACGCCGAGGTCGCGCCGGAGCTGGACCGACATGGTGTCGACCAGCGCGAAGATACTTGAATTCCGGTAGCGCCGTTCGATCAACGGTCTTCCGCTTCCCGTGTTATACAGCGTGACGTCGACGACGAATTCCTCTCCCTCGCGAGTAAACGAGCCGGCCACAAACCGCGGATAGTGATATGTATTCGCGAAATCGCGCTTGAGCGACAGGGGGGAGCCAACCGGTTTGTCGTATCCGGCCTCCTTGTGGGCAATTGTAAACCCGAGGCCGTAACTAACGTACGTGTCCTGGTTGAGGTCATAGCGCAGCATCTGCGCGATGCCGTAACTCATCCAGTCGAGAGTGGGATCGCCGGTGTTGTTGTCCAGATAAAATACTGCGAATCGTTTGCGAAACTCGCCCTTGGGCAGTTTTCGAACGATGGTGTTACCCTCAGGATCCATTCCGCGAACGGTCTCCGTGGCCGCGCCCAGGTCCTTGTTTTGAAAGGCGAAAAACAGTACCACGGCAGCGGCGATGATGTAGGCCGGTACCCCGATCCTGGAGACCATGTTT
>CAYUDF010000033.1:0-11217 GCA_964443465.1 uncultured bacterium | reverse complement strand
ACCAGTAGATCCGTGCGTTGTAGGACCAGTCCTGGGTTTCTTCGGAAACCACAACATCGAGGCGCGAATCCCCGTCGATGTCCGCGATCGCCACGCGGTCCAGCCATTCGTCCGACGGTCCGATCGTATGCTGTTTCCATCCCGGCGAACCATCACCTGGATTGGCGTACCACACGACACTGTGGCCGTCCCCGGAGACACCGGCGAGATCGATATCGCCGTCGCCGTCAAGATCGGCCGCGGCAATTCCCTCTTCCTCGCTCAAGCCGGAAACCTCGACGATTTTCCATTGCTTTTCGGCCGGTGAAGATTCCGGTATCACGGCGTAAAACAACGCCTTCCCCCTGGTGAAAACCAGTTCCGGCCGTCCGCCGGGTTCCACATCGGCAACCGTATACCCCTGGGTCCTGGCGTCCGGGACCGTCGCGACCTCAAAACGGGACCACGTATCGGCCCCACCGGCGGCCGTTTCCACCCACACCAGACGATCAACACTCGCGCCCACCAGATCGATATGGGGATCTCCGTCGATGTCGACCGCAAAAAACAGATCCAGGTATTTTCCCAGTTCAGTCCGCTCCCAGGCGCCTTTGATTCCTCCAGCGACACCCGGGTTGGTGTAGATACACGATCCCGCCGCAATATCCATATCACCGTCGAGGTCGACGTCGGCAAACACCAGACCGGTTTTCCACTTCTGGCTGTCCGGCCGGTCTTCGTCGACCGGCACATAATCCCACTCGCCCGGAGCCGTTTCGTTTTCCCACATCTCCACGATCCGTCCCGCGTCCCCGTAGTTCTTTCCGACGATATCCATGTCGCCATCCGCACCGATATCGGCCACACGGATGTTGTGAGAACCGTCCCGCGACAAAGTCAGCGGTAACCAGCCGTCCGTTGAGTCGTTCAAGTAGATCTGTACCCGTTTTTTGCCGGACGTGTGCATTTCGGCGGCGGCAACATCCAGATCTTTGTCGCCGTCAAAATCCGCCACCTGCAGGCCGTGCACACCGGTCATTGTCCGTGATTCTATTTCGTGTCGCTGCCAGTTTCTGCCCGCTGAATCGGCGGGATTGGCAAACCAGGCGATTTGACCGTCTGATTCGGAAACGGATATCACCACGTCCAGCCACCCGTCGCCGTTCATATCGGCGGGTGCAACCCGGGTGTCCTTGGACCAGGCTGGGTCGATTTCATGCTCCGGCCAGACTGCCCGGTCACCGTTTGAAAGACCGTTCTCCAGCCAGCGGGCGCCGTAGACGATATCCAGGTCGCCGTCGTTGTCCATGTCCGCCAGTGCGGTTCCCTCGGCGGCGCGGTCGCTGACGGGGTGCTGTAACCAGCCCTCTTCCCCGCGGTCCTCCCACCAGACGAGTTGTTTCTTGTCGCCGGTCACCACGTCGGTATCGCCGTCGCCGTCGATATCCCCGGTCTCGAGGTCGTGCGCGTATCCGTCGCCGATCCGATGTCCGGGCCAAACCGGCGTATCGTATACTCCCGTGTTTTCATACCAGTAGATACCGGCGCCGAGGTTACTCACCACAACGTCCAGGTCGCCGTCGCCATCCATATCGGCCAGTTGCCCGTCGGTCGTAAACTGTCCCGTGGCGATCGGCAGCGGCCGCCACGTGGGATACGCGTACCAAACCAGTCCCGCGCCCGGCGCGTTTTCAGCGCCGATAACGACGTCGGGATAACCGTCGCCGTTCACGTCGCCGACACAGCAGATATCGGTACAGCATTCCGGCCCCGTCGCCGGTTCCGGGTCGATAACCATCCGGCGAAACGGCGGAGTCCCCTTGAGACTGGATCCGTTACCGTCCGAGCAGTTCACTCCGATCAGTACCACAACAATTCCTGCCAGGGCGTAGACCACCCGTCGACTGTATTGAAGCAAATATTCGAGGGACCACATATTCACGGCGGTTGCGCTACCTTTCAATTAACAACGGTTGTTTTTATTCGACTTCAAACGGCTGAGTCATCGGCAGGACCCGTACCGTGCCGAAATCAACTTTGCAGCGGTGGGCGTTTAACGCGACGCAGAATTCACCCGGTGGAAGTGGCGCGCCCTGTATGTCGGTCAGCTCCATCCATTCCTCCGGTTCTTCCTCACCCCACGGCCACCATTTTGACCGCTGATAGTAATACAGGTGGTTTCCATTTGAGTCCTGCACCGGCCCGCCTTCGACCACCAGGTGATAGCGGCCGTTTTTTTCGAGGCGCGCGTTTTTGTAATTCGAGACCCAGTCGGGCCCAAGATTCGAATCCCGGTAGGAAAATTCCTGGCCGACCCCCTCGTAGTGCGAGTAGTACCAGAACAGACTGAAGTTCCAGCCCCGCCGGGGTAACAGATCGTCCTTGTCCGGACGGCCGCCCCACATGGCCAGAATACCAAAACCAAAAGGATCATCGCTGGTGTAAAGCCGGTAGACAACGTCCGTTTCCACGCGCCGCCACCCGGGAAACGCCCCCGTGATCACAACAATCCGGTCGTAATCTTCCTGGCCGGGCGCCGGTCGTACGCGTTTTTCGCCGTCCACTTCAAACACCTCCCACTGGCCGTCCTGCGAATCAAGATCCGGATCGGACCAGTCCTCAACGATGGGCAGCTGGACCGGCGAAGGATCGTATTCGAATTTCCAGATCACCTGTTCGGTGCGAAATCCGTATCGTTTTCCGGTCAGTTCAACCGTATTCGGGCCGGGCACGAGGTCAGCCGGAGCGATTTCGAGCGTGAATTTTGGCTCGGGCACCCGGGGGCTCCTGTGGTGGAGTTCGATCCAGTCGCCGTTGTTGACGCGGTATCGAAGATCCGACACAAACGGAGAGACCGCTCCGATGATGTTTGCCGTAAAGTCCGCCGAACGCCGCTCAAAAGTTTTCGGGCAATGATACGTCTTAACAATCGGCAAACCGGCATTTCTGGCAAATTCCAGTCCTTCGTAGGTCAGAAAAAGCACCGCCGCCGTTGCGATGATTCCGATCGCGTATCGGGTCGTTCTCTTGTCCAATCCGTTCTCCTTTTCGGGCAATGGCAAATCAGGGTAGCGCGGTTATCCGTTTCCGGCAACCACACTTTCCCGGAACAGTTCAAATCGTTCGAAAAACCGCAGCAGGAATTCCCCATCCGCCACATCCTGCAGGCGCGCCCATTCCGGGTCATCCACCAACCGGGTCATCTGCGATTCGTAGGCATCCAGCGCCTTTTTTTTGTCTTCCACTACATCGCCAATATCCACGGCAACGGTGAAGTGACCCAGCAGTCTGCGGATACAGACGACGTTATCCCGAACGATTTTCGGGAGGTCCCGCCGGTTGTTCAGGGGATACGGAACCCACGGCCAGTGGAACCAGAACCACACGGGGTATTCGTATATGCGCAGACCTTCAAAACCGGCCGCCGCGTCGAGGGCGATCCGCCGTGTTACCACGTGGTCGGCCGGTGGCTCGTGCTCGTAGGGCACATAAATCTCGGCCGGACCGACCGAGTTCAATAATTCCCCTACCTTCGAAATTCCTTCGGGAACGTCGCCCTCCAGTCCCCTGTCGGGAAAACCCAGAAAGTAGACGTGTTCTTCCGATACACCCAACCGTCGCGCCGCTTCCACCGCTTCCGCCGCGCGAATTTCACGCAACCGGGATTCGTCCATAAAATGGCGATGGGAACCGCTGCCGTCGGTCATCACAACGATGCGGACATCCACCCCCAGTTTTCTTTTTCTGATAATGGTCCCGCCGCAACCCAGCGTTTCGTCGTCCGGATGGGGCGCAAATACAACCGCCGTCCCCTCCAGCTGCGTATCGTCGCGCCAGACCACTTTCCGGTTTATCCGCGAACGGATATTCGATCTCGCTTTTGCGCGCAGTCCAGCACCATTCATCATTGTTGGCGCCCCAGACAATCGCTGTATTGCCGAGCGACCGTCTCAGCCACCCGGTCCCACGAAAACAAATCCACGGCCCTCTCCCGGCAGGCGGCGGGTGTGACCGTTTCGGCCTGCCTGGCCCGCAGTAAGTCTCCGATAGCGCCGGCGAGCGCCTCGGCATCGTCCGGCTCGACCAGTTTGCCCGTTTTTCCCGGGTCGACGATTTCGGGCATACCGCCCACCCGTGTGGCCACCACCGGCAGACCGCATGACATCGCCTCCGCCAGGCTCATCCCGAAGGATTCGCTCACCGAGGGGTTCACCAGCAGATCAGCCTTCCGGTAATAATCCGGAAGATTGTCCGGGTGTACCAGCCCGACAAAAGACACGTATTTTTCTCCGATGTCGCGGGTTATCGATTTTAATCGCTCGAGATACCCGCCGTCGTACCAGGGGGCCAGTCCGGTGACGAGCGGATCGTCGCTCAGATCGACAATATATTCGCGCGGTGTTTCGGCGTCGGGCCCGACGATATCCAGCCGGATTCCGGGAAACCGTTCCTTCAGCAGCCCCGTCGCTTCGATCAGGCGGTGGATCGCTTTTTCGGGTGTGATCCGGCCGACGAACAACAACCGCGGACCCTCGTTGTCCGGGACGGCCTGTGCCCCGTCCGGTGAGAACTTATCCACGTCCACACCGTTGTACACAACGTGGCACCTGTCTCCGAATTCCGGAAACCTGCCCCGGATCTTGTCTGTTATATAACCGCTGCAACCGAACACCGCGTCGGACTGCTTGATCCTCTGCCGTATCGTCGATTTTTTCAGCTGCGTGAGCCACTCGCAGTGCATGTGCAGAACGATTTTCAAGCCCGGATTACGCCGTCTCAGTATCGGAACGTGCTGCGAGATATTGTGGATGTGCGCCAGTTCGATGCCCCGCCGGGACATGTCGGCCGCCACGGCCGTCATGTACAACCGGTAAAACCAGCGTGATTTGAACGGAAAACGAAACAGGCCCAGGCGGCGCGCCAACATCCTGAACAGTTTCAGTACCCGGAGGTCGTTCAGCACTGGATAGCGCACACAACGAACGCCTTCGATTTCTTCGTACTCCGGCTGTCCGGGGTTCCTGCGCGCGTAGACGTACAACTCGTCGATTGCCGGGTTCCGGGCCAGCCGGCGGGCGACTTCCCACGTCCAGATGGCGATCGAACCACCCTTGGCGGGAGGTGCGTGGTTCCACGGCTGGTTTACAATCGCGACCTTCAAGCGGCTACTTCCGTTTGTACGTTCAAGGTTTCTGCCGCTCCGGAGGGAAAACCCGGGTTCACACTATCTTCGGTTCGGGAATCGGGATGATAAACTTACCGCCCTTGTCGCGATACTCCTTCTGCTGTTTCAGGATTTCGTTCGCGAAGTTCCAGGCCAGAAGCAGCACGTAGTCCGGTTGGTCGGCGAGCACCCTGTCGGGTGGCAGGATTTCCAGATGATTTCCGCCAAAGTATTTTCCCTGTTTGTACTTATTCAGATCGACGATGTAGTCCAGTTGATCCCTGCCGATGCCGCAATACTGCATCAGCGTGTTTGCCTTGGCGGCGGCGGCGTATCCCACTACCGATTTTCCGTCTTTTTTCAGATCGTCAAGTATTCCGTTCAGCGCGGTCTTTACCTGCTCAATCCGGTCGGCGAACTGGCGGTAGTACGCCATGTCGGTTATTCCACGTCTTTCCTCGTCGGCCAGCAGCCCCTTGACCGTGTCTTGCACGTTTTCTGACGGTTCCACGTACAACCGCAAAGAACCGCCGTGGATCTCGAGACGCCTGATGTCGTTCAGGTAGAGGTCGTGCGAACGGAACAGCCTGTCGAGCGCCGTCACCGAGAAATAACACAGGTGCTGGTGGTAAATCGTGTCGAATTCGGTGTGGTCGACCAGGTCGATCAGGTAGGGGCATTCGATAACGGCGACACCGCCGGGTTTGAGCAGCGTTTTGATCCCGTCGACAAAACCGTTCAGGTCCCTGACGTGCGCCAGGACGTTGTTCGCTATGATCACGTCGGCGTATTTGCCGTCCGCGGCCAGCTGTTTGGCCAGGTCGCCGGTGAAAAAGGTGTGCATGGTGGGTATTCCGGCGGCGATGGCCGCTTTGACCGGCGGTTCAGCCGGATCGATCCCCTGGACCGGGATTCCGGCCGCGACAAAATTGCGCAACATGTATCCGTCGTTGCTGGCCAGCTCGACCACGAGACTGTCAGAGCTCAGATCTCGTTTATCGATAAGCTCATCGGCGTTTTTCTTCGAGTGTTCCAGGAGGTGCTTTGACACCGATGAGAAGTAAGGATACTCATCACCGAACAGTATTTCCGGATCAACGCTGACGGTAATCTGGACCAGTTTGCATTCCGGGCAGAAAACCAGGTCGAGCGGCGCATAGATCTCAGGCTGCTCCAGTTGATCCTTGTTGACCAGCCGGTCAGCCAGTGTGGTTTCCCCGAACGAGATGATCAGGTCCAGTTTTTCGCCGCCGCAGGACCGGCAGACCGGTTTCGGATATTGTTGGTTTGTCATGACGATTCCTTGTTGCTGTTTTGCTTATTCAGACGATCCCTGCCACCGCAGAGCGCCGTCAATTTCTCCGCCGCCCATCAGCAGACGGATATGGTCGATTCTTTTGTAGCGATTCCCTTCAAATTCCTCCAGCGTGAGTCCTGTTTTCTTGTACGCGTCGAGGAGCTCCTGGGCGCCTTTTCTTGTGTCCCATACCGGCTTGAACCCGGGGATTGCTTTTTTGATGAGCGAACAATTCACACGGTAGCACCGTTTGTCCGGACCACCGTCGGAGGCGTATTCGATTTTACAGCCGGGAACCGTTTCTTCAACGATGTCGGCGATTTCACGGATCCGGTAGTTCTCCGAAGAACGGCCGACGTTAAAGGCGCGATCGTGGATGTTTTCCAGCGGTGCGTCCAGGGACGCAACAAAAGCCCTCGAGATATCTTCGATATGGACGATTGGCCGCCACGGTGTGCCGTCACTCTTGATGTAAACCTTGCCGGTGGTGAAAGCCCACGCGACCAGGTTGTTGAGAACCAGGTCAAATCTGAGCCGCGGCGATACGCCGTAGGCGGTGGCGTTCCTCAGGTAGGTGGGGTGAAAATCGTCGCTGGCGAGCTTTGAAACGTCGCGTTCGACAAACACCTTGGACTCACCGTACGGGGTTACCGGGTTGTTTGCGCCGGTTTCGTCTATCATGTCGTCCCCGGCGGAGCCGTAGTTGCTGCACGAAGAGGAAAACACGAACCGGGAAACGCCGGCCTGTTTGCTCAGTTCGGCAAGCTTGACCGACGCGCGGTGATTGATCTCAAACGTCAGGTCGGGATTGAGGTCTCCCAGCGGATCATTGGAAAGGCCGGCGAGATGGAGCACCGCGTCAAACCCCTCGACGTCCTTGATGTCCACGTCGCGGATGTCCTTGACTACTTCGGGTATGCGCACGGGCGCTTCGCCGAATGTGCACCGCCGAAACAGATCGCTGTCCAGGCCGTTCACTTCATGCCCGGCTTCTATCAGCATCGGGGCGAGGATCGTCCCGATATATCCTTTATGTCCAGTAAGCAGAACTCTCATGTTGTTATCTCCAGGTTTTCCACGGGGCATTTCCCGCATCCCACAGACCTTCAAGCAGTTTTTTATCACGAATCGTGTCCATACACTGCCAGAAAGACGAATGAATATAAGCGTGCAACTGCCCCTCGGCCGCCAGCCGTTCGAGCGGTTCTTTTTCCCACTGTGTATCGTCGCCCTCTATATAGTCAAATATTTCGGGCTCGAGCACAAAAAACGCCCCGTTGATCCAGCCTTCGGCCGTCTGGGGTTTCTCCGAGAATTCGGTAATCTTGTTATCGTTGATTTCGAGGTGGCCAAACCTCGCCGGCGGACGAACCGCCGTCATCGTGGCCAGTTTACCGTGTGAGCGATGGAACGCCAGCAGTTTGTCCAGGTCAACATCGGACACACCGTCGCCCCAGGTCAGCATAAACGTTCCGCCGCCGAGGTACGGCTGGAGGCGCTTGATCCGGCCGCCGGTCGCCGTGGCGAAACCGGTATCGATCAATTCGACTTTCCAGTCGGGCATGTCGCCCTCGTGTACCTGCACGTCGCGGTTCTTGAAGTCGATGGTGATGTTGCTGTTGAGCGAGCAATAATCCACCATGTACTTTTTGATCACTTCCCCTTTGTAACCCAGCGCAACAACGAACTCATTGTGTCCGTACTGCTGGTAATGTTTCATGATGTGCCACATGATCGGACGCCCGCCGATCTCTACCATGGGTTTGGGTTTGACCTCTGTTTCTTCGGCCAGTCGCGTTCCAAGTCCACCTGCCAGCATTCCAACTTTCATAACTTTTTCTTTCACCTCATGCGCTACTGTTTCAATTCCCGAATCATCCGCCGCCCGTGACACCGGACCCATTTACCGAGGACAGCATAACAGCGGAACTTCTCGCCCGCCGGTTGCCTCGATCGTCCGATCGCCTTTAAATATTCCTGTGTCCAGCGCCAGTATATTCTCTGGGATTTTTTACGCTGGTCCGGATCAAACCATTCTGCTTTTTCGCTGTCGGTTACATTGGCGCGTATCGAAGTCTGCGGGTGATCGCGCCGTTCGAAAAGAACTTCTTCGACTTCAAAAAATTTTCCGTTTACGGCCAGTTCGCCAAGAAGAATCACATCGGAAGCCGGGTAGGCGCCAATGATTCCCGTGCGCGCCAGTACTTCCGTTCGTATGAGACCAAACACGGCGTTGCATTCGCCGGCCTCACGAAAGAGCATCCTCCGGAAACGCTCGTCGCTCTTTTCCGACATCAGGTGGAGGTCATCGGTGTACTCACCCTTATCGGCCCCAGACTCGTCGATGATCCGCGTCCCGGGATAACAAAGCACGACCGACTTGTCGTTTTCAAGCGGTTCGATACATCTTTCCAGGTACCTACTATCACACAGGTCGTCGTGTGCGGCCCACTTAAAATACGGCGCCCGAGCCTGTTCCACCGTCCAGTTGTAATTTTTGGCGGCGCCGACGTTCTGGCCGTTCCGGTGATACCGTATGCGCCCGTCCGTTTTTGCGTACCGCTGGCATATCTGCCGCGTCCGGTCGGTGGACGCATTATCGGATATGATGAGCTCGAAATCGCCTAATGTCTGATTGAGGATCGATTCGATGGCCTGTTCGAGGTAGACATCACCGTTGTAGACCGGCATCCCGATAGTTACGCGAACTTGAATTCTCCCTGTCCTTCTGTTTTATGGGTTGAGGAGGGCATGTTTGCAATATCTGTGCCCTGCGGGACCATTCCCGGGGTATACGCACGTACCCACGTCTGAGTGCTGTCAGCTACTCATAACGCGGGCGCGCAAATCGAAGCAAGGGGAATCTAGCAGGCGCCTTTTCCAGTGATTACAACGGAGACCGTTTTGTAGAGTATTCGCAGATCCTCTACCAGCTTCAGATTCCGGATATACCTGAGGTCGAAGTCGAGCTTGTCGTGCATTCCTTCGACGGTGTTGGTGTAACCGATTTCCACCTGGGCCAGTCCCGTAATGCCCGGCCTCGTGCGGAGCCGGCGCCGAAAATCGGGTAGGTCGTTCTCGATCTGGGCCATAAAGTAAGCCCGCTCGGGCCGCGGTCCAACGATGCTCATGTCGCCCTTCAGTACGTTAACGAATTGCGGCAGTTCATCGATGCGGCATCGGCGCAGAATCGCACCGACCGGGGTGATCCGGGAATCATTTTTCTTTGCCCACACAGGGACGTCACGTTCGGCGTTGGCAACCATTGTCCGGAACTTGAACATCCGGAAAGGCCTGCCGAAATTAACCACAACCCGGCGCTCATCGCGGCGCCTGTTGGCCTTCAGGTTTTTCCCACGTGTGCGG
Source organism: uncultured bacterium (assembly GCA_964443465.1). Taxonomy (GTDB): domain Bacteria; phylum Krumholzibacteriota; class Krumholzibacteriia; order WVZY01; family JAKEHA01; genus CAYUDF01. The sequence continues at coordinate 1,411 of CAYUDF010000033.1, read as the reverse complement.
TTACGCCTGTCGCCCGTGCGGCGGTTCAGCCCGATGCGCTCCTGCTCGTAAAATACAGGTCCGTGCGACGTGAGCTTGACAACCACAGCGGTAAACAACAAAACCGGAGACAAAAGGATCAGCGCAATAATACTCAGAGATATATCCAGTGCCCTTTTCCAGGGTATCCATTCGTAAACAGATTCCCGGCCAAAAGGGGTGAAGTGGGCCTCTTGGGAGCTGTAAGTTTCACTGAGAACGGCCGCGCTGGAAATTTCCATTCGCGTCGAGGGTGCAGGGGTTCCGCCTGAGTATCTTGTCATGCTGGCTCAACATTCCGATTGAAGGTTTAAAAATTCTGCCCTTGGGATCGTCCCCTGATAGAGGAGGCGATTAATGCGTTGTGATGTAAAGCAGTACGCTCGCCGAGACTTGGAATAGCAATATTGGTGCCGATCGGAATTTTTTTCTCGTTCCGTAAAGGGCGCCTTACACATCGGTCTATCTTATTATATAACAGCGTATTACAAAGCCGCGTCTGGCGGGCCTGTAAAATCGCACACATGCTTTTAAGCGACTGAACGGTCAGGATTGAAAAAAATCCGCAGCAGTTGGAAGCGATAATCTCTTACCTGTTGTTATTAAATAAGTTATAAATGGAGTAAGAATTGGGTGGGATTGGGTGAATACACCCATAATTAGCGAAAATACAGGGCGGATCGGATCCGCCGGCGGTTGTGTTGAAAGAAGTCGCGAACGCGCTGTTTTAAGGCCCGATCGAAACTATTCTGGCACTCTGACCAGCCTTTTCCATTTTCTGAAGCGCTTTGCTGGCTTTCTGACGATCCTCGTACCGCCCCAGGACAACCAGGAAGCGGTTTTCGACCCGTTGAACCCTCGCCGTGACGCCCTGCAGCTCGAGAGCCCTGACTTCGTCGTGTGCACCGTTTTCCCAACTGTAGGTGCCGGCAACCAGCAGAAACGCCTGTTTGGGCGCCACATTCTGGGCGGAAACGGGCGGCTTGGCCTCCGGAACGATCTGTATACCCGATTCGACAGGTTGTTCTACCGTTTTCTCACGCGCCGGAACCGCCGGCTCTTCCTCGTCGTGCAGCGTGTTCATACCGCCGCGGTTCCCCTGAAAAGTAAACGCCAGGGAGAACGTGTGCGTTGTCGAGAAATACTCGTGCGGCGTGTAAGCGTAGTCCACGGCGATCTGGTTGTAGCGCACGCTGAATCCGGCGTCCAAGACCATACCCTCGGAGCGGCTGTCAGTCACGTCCCTCATCGCTGTGCGAATTGTGAACAGATGGTTGAAACGATAACCCAGGCCCAGTTCCACGCGTTCGGGAGCAGCGGAAGAATACACCATCTGGATCCCCGCCATCACGCTGCCCATCCCCGTGGGAAAGCTGCGTCCGTAACCGGCTAT
>CAYUDF010000032.1:0-11261 GCA_964443465.1 uncultured bacterium | reverse complement strand
CGAACTGTCTGGTCACCCGGCGGAAAAAATACGATCGCCCGCTCGAGTGTCTCGAGGGCTGCGTCGATATCGCCCGTTTCCTGGTACAGTTCCGCCAGGGCGACGAGCCCTTTTTTTTCATACCCGGCATACCGCGAGATCATTTTATAACTCTCTATAGCATCCGCGGTCTTGCCGAGTCCACGCTGAACTTCCGCCAGGGCGATGTACGCGGGAACGTGTACAGCCGCGGTGGGGTCGACCACGGATTCAAGCATCTGTTCCGCTCTTTCGAGATCCCCGACGGATGCATAAACGCGGGCCATTCCGGCAACAGCCCGGGTGTCGTCCGGAGCCAGCCTCATAAACTCCCTGTAAATATCGCGGGCTTCCGACGGCTGGCTTTTTTTAAGATAGCATTCCCCCAGCCAGTCCAGGGCATTGAGTGTATATATGTCAGCGGTGCCGTCCAGGGACATCCCCACTTTCTTCAGCGCGGGAATTGCCCGTGAACACAATCCCCGTTCCCAGTACAGCAACCCCAGGTTGTAGGTGATATCGCGGGCGATCAGTTCGAACGCCTCCGTGGGATTTTCCTCATTGAGTTGCCACGCGCGTTCGTAGTGGTTGAGGGCTGTTTCGCGGTGTCCGGTTTTCATGTACGTGTTTCCCAGTGTGCAGTGGGAAAACGCGGTTGAATACGCCCGAGTCTGGGCAAACGCCATGTAGTCGATATTGACCAGGATGATTGCCGCCGCCAGCAAAATTGCCGCTCGGACCGCCCGGAAATCTTTCTGCTTGAACGTGACGATCAGGTAGTGGACGGCATATGCGGCAAACACGATCAAAACGGGCAATACCGGGAGTCGAAACCGGGCGTTTACAAAAAACGCCACCACGCCCGCCATGTACAACAGCACAAACAGATACAGCGCGGACAGTTTTTTCCGCCGCCGCCACTGCATGACCGCGCCGAGTATCGCCAGGGGCGCTATCAACCAGAAACCCGGTAACGGAACATATTTCATCCCCGCCAGATCCCAGAAAAAATATATAAACTTGTTGTTCGCCCTTTCCGGGCCGGACCAGAACATTTTGAATTTTTTGGCAAAGTGCCCGGCCGCGGCGTCCGGCCGAGCCTTGATCCACGCCATTCCGCGGCCGAAAAAGTAATCAGATACCTCATTCAGTTTCAGTTTTCGCCCTTCGGCGGTTTCGGCGATCTCGATGGCGTCGTAGTATCCACCCCACCAGTCGGCGCGGGTGCCGGGAACAATTGCCGTACTGCCGTCTGACTGCGGGTTATTGCCGATATAAAAGTTGACGCCGCCGGACGCGGCGATGGGTACCACTGACCGGCCGACGTTGTAGTTGCGGATCATAACGGGCAGAATGACAGCGACAATACCGGCGGCCACGACGGCGGTTCGTACCAGCCAGTCCCGCCCGGGTTGGATTGATTTGTCGCGATTCCAGTACAGAACGAGTGGTAGCGCGGGGAGAAAAATCAAAATACTGGGGCGTGCTATCGCGGACAGTCCGATTACAAGTCCTGTCGCCGCCAGAAGCGCAAAAGACCTCAGCCGTATCGCCCGGCTGAATAGCAGCAGGCCCATTGTGTTGAGAAACAGAATCGTGGTGACGATAAGCAGGTCGCCTTCGAAATACACAAAAGGCCAGTACAGTGACGCCAGCAAACCGGCCAGCAGCGATACTCTCGGATTAAAAAACTCCCGAGCCAGCAGGTAAACCAGTCCGGCCGTGGCCGTTCCGATCAGGTGCTGCGCAAACAGGGCAAACGTAAGGCTCGAACCGCTGAGTTTGTACAGGAACGCCAGCAGATAGGGGTAAAGCGGTCCGCGAAAAAACACGTCATCGGCGCTGGCCGTACCGTCGAGAATCTGCTGGGCCCATTCGTGGTGATACAGCGCATCCATTATCGGGCTGAGGAATACGGGGTTGTTTTTCTGGTTGAGATAAAAAAAGACCAGCCGTAACAAAAGGGCGATTCCCAGCACAATACCGATTTGAATCAGGTCCCGCCGATCCCGCCATCTGAATGATCGGGTGACTTCAAGCGTTTGCGAGGAGTCAGAAACGGCCGGTTTCTGTGAAGCCTGTGATTTCGGAAGCGTCTTTTTCTTTTTGGAGCTTTTTGCCATGTCAATATCGGGTGTTTTTAGTGAGTTTTCGGGTTCATCGACCTGTTTGCCAGCCCACGGGGGGCGACAAACCTGCGTAAAGGCGTATGGTACCACAAGTTTCAGGCACGGTACAGGCGCTATACAGTCTACGGGTTTGTTACTGGAACGTTTCGTGCAAGTTTGACGGATTCTTGCGGTGATTGTCCGACGCCGGTTGGGCAAAGATTTGAAAGCGGATTCGGCGGAACACATACATATAGAAAGGCAAATACAGCTAATCTATTGCAATAAAAGGCATTAAACGCCTGCCTCTTCCAGGACGGTTCAACGATTAAGAAAAAATCCTCGAGCAAACCAGGTTCCCGTCAACAGGGTGTCGCCGTGGCGGACCGGCGCTCCACAAGCAGAAGTGGCTCCAAAAAGCCTGCTTCAACCGGGCGAAAAACCTCACCCCGAAAAACCGCCGCGAAACCGGGTGCGACCGAGCTGAGAAACCAGCAGCTTTCGGCGATGGTTCGTATTGCCGGTACCATACTGAGGCACACAAACCTGGATGACATCCACGCCGAAATCACCCGCGAGTTGTACGCAATTGTACCCTTCGAGCGTTCCAGTGTCGCGTTTATATCGCCGGACGGCCAGAAACTGACCCTCAGTAACATTCACAACGAAAAAGGTCCCGCCAACGACCCGGCCGACGGGCGAGAGTTCGAAGTTTCCGAGTCGACCGTTATCGGGTGGGTCGCGGTCAACCGTATTCCAATATTGAGGCCGGACATTGCGGCGGATGACCGGTTCGAGGAAGTTGTCGCGGAAGCGAAGCTCCAGAGTGACATGGTGGTTCCGCTGATTGCACGCGACAAACTGATTGGAACGTTAAACGTTGGAAGCCGAAAGAAAAACGCGTATACGGAGCAAGACTTGGAAAACCTGGTTGGGTTTGCCAACATTGTGAGCGCCGCCCTCGAACACACGTTGCTGCTGATCGAGGCGAGAGACCTGGGGGAGCGCTACCGTACCGTCCAGAAACACGCCAGTGACATCTTTATGCTGGTGGACAAGAACACCGGCAAGCTGGCCGAGGTCAACCGCAAGTGTTGTGAGGCATTCGGGTACAACGAAGACGAACTCAAAGAGAAGTCGTATTTCGAACTGTTTCCCAAAGAGGGTCAGTTGCAGGCCCGGCGGGATTTTATCAACGTGTTGAGCCAGAAATCCAAGCTGTTCGTCGACCGGCGCCTCATCCGCCGCGACGGCGAAATTATTTTTGCCGATATCAACGCCAGCCTGATTACCATCAAGTCCGACATGTATATCCAGGTAATGATCCACGATATTTCACAGCGAAAGATGCTCGAACAGCAGATCATTCTGCAGAACAAGAATCTCCAGGACGCCAACAAAAAACTGCGCGATATCGACCTGATCAAAACGGAATTCCTGGCCAACATCAGCCACGAGCTGCGTACACCGCTATCAATTATCATCGCCTATTCGGAATCTCTCCGCGACGAGGGAATCAGCGCCGAAGACAGAAAGCAGTTCCTCGGCGTTATCATGGAAAACGGCCAGAACCTGCTGCAGTTGATCGACGATCTGCTCGACCTGTCGCGCCTGGAAACGTCCGGTACAATGCTCAACACCAGCCTGACCCACATCCACGACGTAGTCCGATCCATCTGGCCGAGGATGGAGCGGCTGGCCGCTGAAAAGCAGATAACTCTTGATCTCGACCAGGCGGACAACATTCTCGTAACGGATATCGACAACCGCCGTATCCAGCAGGTGTTGTTGTGTTTGATGCAAAACGCGATCAAGTTCACCGACCATTGCGGAGACGTGAACCTCAGCACCGCGATGGAGAACGGCTTTGTCCGCGTTGACGTAAAAGACAATGGCGCGGGTATCGCGGCGGAAAAGATGCCGAAGATTTTCGACACGTTCAGTCAGCTGGACGGATCGAGTACGCGGAAATGGGGCGGCCTGGGAATCGGGCTGACAATGGCCAAACACATCGTTGAACTCCACGGCGGGGTCATTCTCGTCGATAGTGAAGAGGGAAAAGGCTCCGTTTTTTCGTTTACACTGCCGATAGATACAGGCGCCTTTGAAGGCAGTCACAATGCGGATTTTTCCGCGGGTGACCCCGACCCTTCATCGGAATCGTAACCGGTTATTATTCCCGAAACAGTTCGGCGAATCGCCGGCGGAGTTCTTCGTGATCGTACTTGCCGCTGCCTGTCAGCGGCATTTCCTCGACAACCACAATCCTGTCCGGAATCATCATCCCGGGCAAAGATCCCTTGAGCTGTGCCTTGAGAGTTGATTCGGCTTTGGATAATTTCCGTCCAGGCCGTGCCGCGACCGTTTCGACAAACGCAACCGGCCGAGATCCCCAGCGGCGATCGGGCCGGCTCAATACCTGCGTGACCCGTACGCCGGGTAACGCGGCGATGGCCGCTTCGATCCTGCCGAGATCGATATTTTCACCGCCGGAAATGATGACCCTGTCCATTCGTCCGTGTACAACAAGATACCCGTCTTCGTCGATCTCGCCGCTGTCTCCCGTGTCGAACCATCCCGCGGGCGAGACCGCGGGCCCCGATTCATCGAGGTAACGCGAGAAAAGTGTCCGGCCTCTCACCGTTATCCGGCCGGTGGAGCCCGCTGGAAGTGAAGAATCGCCTATTTTGATCTCCGAGCCGGGAAGCGGTTTTCCGGATGTGTGGAGTTTACCGGGTGCGCCGTTCTCGTCGAGCAGGGTTACCATCGACGCAGTTTCTGTCATGCCATAAGTCGTTCTCACGGGGAGTTGCAGGTCGGCGACCCGGTCCAACAGCGATTTTCCGGGCGGCGCCCCGCCCAGTACTATCAATCGCAGACGGCGCAATTTGTCCGGCAGATCCCGGTGTTTTTCCGTCAGGTCCAGAAGATCGACCAGCATGGTGGGCACCACGGAGATGTATTCGATCTTTTCTTCCCTGATCTGCCGGACGAGATTCCGTGCGGAGTACCGGGGGAGAATCTTTATCGAACCTCCAGCGCTGAACATTCGAAACAGAATCGAAAGACCGCCGACGTGGTAAAACGGAAGCGCGGCCAGCCAGCAATCGCCGGCCCGGGGTTTAATGGCGGCGATTGCGCCCGCGGCGCTGTGATACAGGCTGGACCATGACAGCACAACTCCTCGCGGTTTCCCGCGGCTACCCGACGTAAACAGAATCAGCCCGTCGCGGTTGAGGGACAGGGCGGGATTCGCCGCGACCGGATCCTGTGCGGCGGGCCCGGGGTTCTCCAGAGCGGCAAACATAATACCGGCCGATTCGGTTTCGCGTACATATGATTCAAACTGTTCGTCATAAGCGACCAGCCGGCAGTTCGCCTGTTTTGCCTGGCGCGACCATTCCGCCTCGTTGAGACGACAATTGAATGGCATCAATACAAATCCCGTTCGCAACGCGGCGAGAAAAAGGATGGCATAAACCACGGAATTGTTTCCGATGGCGGCGACCACGTCGCCCTGCCCGACGCCGTAACCGGCGATTCGATCCGCCGCCAGGTCGGCCAGCCGATCGAGTTGCCCGTATGTGAGTTCCAGTGTGGTGTCGGTGACGGCGATCCGTTCGGGAAAATCGGCGGCGCCTGTCCTGACGGGACACAGAATCGACTGGGTCATGAGTTGCTCCATCGCAAAAGATCAGCTCCCAGGCCCGTTCCGTCCGGCAGATTGATAAATCCGTTACGGACCGTCAGATTCTGTTGAACGCCGTCGAACAGTCTCAATGTGTCCAGTCCACACGCTCTACCGGGTGTAACAGCCGCGGCCAGGTGAAGGGCTGCCGCCGTTCCGACCTCGGTCTCCATCATGGTGGTGATGACGGTATCTGTTCCTGCCGCCGCGGCCGTGGACACCAGCTGCCGGGTTTTAAACATGCCGCCCAGTAAAGCGGGTTTGAGCACCAGCACGTCACAACTTCCCGAGGCCGCAACTTCTCCCGGATTCGGGGCCGCAGCCAGCGATTCATCCAGTGCGATGGCGACTCCCGATAACTCGCGCAACCGGCGATAGTTATTTATATCGAAGGAACGAAGGGGTTCCTCGATGTATTCGATGTCGAACTGCGCGAGACGATCGATCTGCGACGCCGCGCTATCCAGATCCCAGACTCCGTTCGCGTCCACCCGTATCTTGACGTGATCACCGAGCCGGCGACGCGCCTGCCGGAGTCGCTCTGTGTCCGCGGCGGAGTCTCCCGACAACTTGAGCTTGAGAGTGTGGTACCCCCCTGCGTCCATCGCCCGGGTGATCTCGTCCCAGTCGGGATCTGTTCCCGCCAGGTAGTTCACTTCGACTCCCGTGTCGGCTCGATCGTTTAACCAGCGGGCCAGCGGTAAACCGGCGGCCCGGGAGGCCAGGTCGCAGAAGGCCGTTTCCAGCGCAAATCGCGCGGACGGGTTAGCCGACGGTATGATGGACGAGACGAGCGAATCGATGTTGGCCGGCGATTGGGGAAGGGGTGTTCCCGTCAGTCCCGGTGCGATAAGGTTGAGAGACTGTTCCGTTTGTTCCAGATCGTCGGGTGAATAACCCGGTAGAGGCGCCGCCTCCCCGAATCCTTCCATGCCGCCGGTGAGACGGACCCGCACCAGAAAACCCTCCCGCTCCGTAATGGGACCGTGAGCGGTGACCATGGGCGTGCGTAACCGCCTCCGATACTTTTTGAGGTCGAGCGCGCGAATTTTCATAACAGCCATCCCGCGCAGAAGAGCAGGCCGAACACAACCAGCAATCTGCCCGTGGCGGCGAGTTTGTTATTGAGCGCCAAACCGTCGGTTGTCGAAAATACGGTCTTGATGGGGCCGATGGCAAAAACAAGGTAGAGAAGGGGAAGCAACAGAAACAGACTGCCGTCGAAGCACAAAATAAAAATCACGGGGAAGATCGCCGCTCCCGTGACAAGAAACAGATATTCGAATCGCGCGAATGTCCGGCCGAAGCGTACGGCCAGCGTTTTCTTGCCGGATTCACGGTCGGTGTCGATGTCACGCAGGTTGTTGACGGCCAGAATCGCCGTGGAGATCATTCCGAACGGTACACCGGCGAGTAAAACGGCCGGGTCCATCTCCAGTGTCTGGACGTAGTAGGTGCCGGCGAGTGCGACCGGGCCATAAAAAATCAGGACAAACAGGTCCCCGAGACCCAGATAGGACAAAGCCCACGGGCCGGCCGTGTACAGTACACCGCACAGGATTGATATCAGTCCGATGGCCACGACGGGCCAGCCGCCGCGTGATACCAGGTAGAGACCGGCCAGTATTGCGAGGAGAAATACAATTATGGTGGCGGAGGCGATCTGTCGGGGTGTCACCAGGCCGGCTTGCGTTACCCGCATGGGCCCGATCCGGTCCTCGGTGTCGGTATTTTTTTTAAAATCGAACAGGTCGTTGGCGAAGTTGGTGCCGATTTGAATCATTATGGAACCGGTCAATGCCGCAGCAACGGACCACAAGTGAAATCCGCCGCTTTCCCACGCAACAACCGCGCCCGCAATTACCGGGACTATTCCCGCGGGCAATGTTTTGGGCCGCGCGGCGAGCAACCACACCCGAAGGGGGCTTTGAGATTTCGAAGCCGTTTGATTCATTTCTTTCCGTTATGGGCGGCGTGGAAAACGGGAGAAATCCGGTTTGCGTTTTTCCAGGTACGCTTTTTTGCCTTCCTGTCCTTCTTCCGACATGTAAAACAGCATGGTGGTGTTTCCCGCGAGTTCCTGCAGCCCCGCCTGTCCGTCGCAGTCGGCATTCAGCGCTGCCTTCAGGCATCGGATTGCCATCGGGCTGTTGGCGAGAATCTCCCGGCACCATTGAATCGTTTCATCCTCCAGCTGGTCGAGGGGGACCACCTTGTTGACCAACCCCATATTGAAAGCCTCGTCGGCCGTGTACTGGCGGCAGAGGTACCAGAGTTCGCGGGCTTTTTTCTGGCCGATGATACGCGCCATGTAAGCCGCTCCGTAACCCCCGTCGAACGACCCGACCTTGGGGCCCGTTTGCCCGAACCGGGCGTTGTCGGCGGCAACCGTCAGGTCGCACATCATGTGCAGAATGTGGCCGCCTCCGATGGCGTACCCGGCCACCATGGCGATTACCGCCTTGGGAAGCGTTCGGATCTGCCGCTGGAAATCGAGTACGTTGAGTCGCTCGATCCCGCTCTCGTCGATGTAACCCGCTTCGCCTCGAACGCGCTGGTCGCCGCCCGAGCAGAACGCGTCTTTGCCCTGTCCGGTCAGGATCACCACTCCGATTTCGGCGTCATCGCGCGCGTCGTCGAACGCTTTTGACATCTCCTGTACGGTTAAGGGCCTGAATGCGTTACGTACCTCCGGCCGGTTGATGGTAATTTTTGCGATACCTTCGGCTTTATGGTAGAGGATGTCCTTGAAGTCGCCACAAGTTATCCAGTTCAAATCCATACTTCAGTCCTTCCTTCGATTCAACCGCTACACTTTTTCATAAACGCGATCAGCGCTTCGACGAATTCTTGTTTGTTTTCCATATGTGTGATGTGGCCCGATTCAGCAATAATACTCAACCGGCCATCCGGGACCGCTTCAGCCATCCTGCCGGCGAGTTTTCTGTACTTTTCATCACCGGCGCCGGCCAGCAACAGCGTTGGCAGAGTCAGCTGATCCAGGCGCGACCAAAGGGACGGTTGCCGGCCCTGCGATAAACGTTCGAGCACGAACGCGGCGGCGGCCGGGTCGTTTTTAATTCTACTTCTTGTCAAATTCTCGATCTGCTTCGGTGTTAACGACGAAAATACGGGCTGTCTGTACCACCCGCGTAAAAAGGATTTTAAGCCCGAGTCCCGCAGCAGTCGCGCCGTTTCACGGTCCTTGACTATTCTAGCGCGACGGTCCCGGTCCGTCTCGATCCCGGCCGTCGCCGATTCCACAACCAGGCCCGCGAATGACTCCGGGTACTGGAGCGCCGTATACAAGGCCACGCGGCCACCCATCGAATACCCGGCAATTACCGGCGGACGATCGAATTCCTCCGCCGCCAATGCGGACAGATCGCCCGCCAGTCCGTCGAAATCGAGCTTTTCCAGATCCGTCCCTGTACGGCCGTGCCCGGGCAGATCGGGGGCCACAGCGTAACAGTCTGTTTCCAGGTCGTCCATCACGTCCAGCCAGTCCGCGCCGCTGCCAAGAAAACCGTGCAACAGCAGGAGCGGGGCTCCCGTTATATGTCCGGATCTTGTGACGAACCAGTCGACGAAACCCACATCAATCCTTTTCGTTTCCGGAAGACACAATCCCGGTCAGGCCACCGCGCAACAAATCGTGATCTCTTCGGTTTTCGGTCCGGTCGGTTCGGATCTCGATCACAGCGGAACGGTTTCTGTCGATGGCCTCGGTATAAAACTGTTTATACTGGTCGATGTTTTCCGGCGAACACCAGGGTAGTCCGAACATTTCGGCCGCCGACCTGAAACTGAAACCGTGCGGTGTGCCGAAATAGTTTTCAAACACATCCGGGTAACCGGAAACCGGCAGGAACGAAAAAATACCGCCGCCATTGTTGTTGATAACAACAATCACCACCGGATATTCCGCGCGGGCCGCCAGGGCCAGCGAACCAATATCGTGCAGAAAGGCGAGGTCTCCGATGATCAGGGTTGTACGCCGGTGGCAACCGGCGGCAAATCCACACGCGGATGCGATAATACCATCAATTCCGCTGGCGCCCCTGTTGGCGCCGACGGGAATCCTGCCCGTACGTTTCGGCATAAAACTGTCCGCGTCCCGTACCGGCATGCTGTTCGACAGGAATAAGGCGTCATTGTCGTCCAGCCATTTTGAAGCAAAATAAGCCGCCGCCGGTTCGCCCAGCCGGCCGCCGTCAAAAAACTGTTGCAGGTGGCGTAAACTCGCCGCTTCCAGCATATAAAAGTCGCCGGTCCACCCGCCGGGTGTTTTGTTTCCGACTGCTTCAATAAGCCGATTGGCGATCCGGTTTCCGTCGCCGACGATTCTATCCGTTTCCAGCCGGTCGGGATCAATGCAACGCGTATGATCCTGGATTTTTACATATTCCGTTCCCCGGTTTCGAGCCAGGTACTGTTGCAACCGTTTTGATGTGGGTAAACCGCCAAAGTGGAGAACAAGGTCCGGCGCCGGCAAACTTTTGGAAATTTCATTGTCCAGAAATAAATCGTACAACGAGCATGGACCCGTTCCGGTGTGGGCGGAAAAACGATCCTGTGACAACACATCGGTTATCAGGGGCCAGCCGGTAGCGCGCGCGAGATTTACGATTTTCCCGGTGACCTGCCAGGCGTGCCGCGGACCGGAAACAATCAGCCCCCTGTCCGTTTTTTTAATTCGATCGATCGCGGTTTCCAGCCCGGCGCCCTCGCCTGTGACGTCAGCTCTCTCCGGAGTTACCGATTGTGTGTCTCCGAAGAATCGGTTTGCCAGATCATTGATGCGGGCAAACTCGAACGGTTCCAGTTCTGGCGCGAGAGGTTCTCGAAACCGGCAATTGATATGGGCGGGTTCGCAGGAATCGATCGATCGAATCACAGCGTTATTGCAGTTGGTGAGCACGTCGACGACGTTGGTTTCATCGATTGAATCGGGTACCTGGACGGAAGAGCGGACATAACGGCCGTAAATTTCACGCTGGTCGATGGTTTGGTTGGCGCCGCATTCCTGGAGCTCATCCGGCCGGTCGGCCGAAATCACGACCAGTGCCAGCCGCGACTGGAAAGCCTCGACAATACCAGGAAAAAAATTGGCGACAGCTGTTCCGGACGTAGAGATCACCGCGGCGGAGCTTCCGGTCGCCCTGATGAATCCGGCCGCGTAAAAAGCGGCGGCCCGTTCATCCGTGCAGACAATCCGGGGTACCGTCTGGTCTTCAGCGAGGGCCACTGCGAGAGGTGTCGACCGTGAACCCGGCGACAGCACAAATAAATTTACGCCATTTCGCACAAGCAGGCGGATCAGGGTTTTTGCGGTAAAAATATTAATGTTGGGTGGTTTTATGGTACAACCTGCCCGTTCAACAGGGGAGTCAGTACGTTTTTCTTGTCCAGTTCGCGCCATTCGGCGGCCGGGTCGGATCCCTCCA
>CAYUDF010000031.1:0-11324 GCA_964443465.1 uncultured bacterium | reverse complement strand
GTCTCAGCTGCACCAGTTACGGGGCAGGGTCGGACGTGGAGGCAAGGAGGGCTACTGTTTTCTGCTGCTCTCCCAAGCCATGTCTCCGGAGTCCCTGCAGCGGCTCGCCGTTCTTACCCGCGAAACGGACGGGTTCAGGATCGCTGAGGAAGACCTGAAGATCAGGGGGCCGGGAGAATTTATCGGTCTCAGACAGCACGGGGTGCCCGGTTTCAAACTGGCTAATCCATTAAAAGACAAGCGGTTGGTCGAGCAAGCCAGCCGGGCGGTGAAAGCTCTGCTCGAAGGGGATCCACAATTAAAATCCCCCGAGGGAAAACGCTGTAAAAATTATCTGAAAACCATTGTGGCAGAAGACGTTGCCAAAGAAACCGTCGTGTGATCGCTGGAGAGCTTGGCGTGATAGTTGCTTGTTGTTCCACCATATTCCCGCGTGCAACGGTTTTACCGTCTCCGGGAGACCCAGCCGTCCGCGAACGATTGAATTTGAGCCGTTCGGGGCCGCCACAGACGATTTTTCGCCCGCGGACGCATTGCGTTTTTCAGGCGGAGTGTGCATTTTTACACCAAGGGGTGGTGACATGATTATTCAATGCCAGGGGTGTGCCGCAAAATATTTTCTGCCCCAGGACAAAGTACCGGAAAACTCGATCAAAGTCAGTTGCCCGAAGTGCACGGCTGTGTTCACCCTGGTTCCCCAGCCCGAACCAATTGCCGCCGGCGTGGCGGCAGGCGGGCCGCAGATCGCCGCTGAGGCGGTTGTCTCTCCGGAACCGGTTGCAGTAACTCCGGCCGCCGCCACCACACCCGTTCCCGAGTCCCCAGCGGCTTCGGCAAAAGCACCCGAGGCGCCCGTAGTCGAGAAATCCGCGCCGGAGGCACCGGCGCCCGCTACACCCCCGGTTCAGGCAATAACCGCCGGTCCCAAAGGGCGGTCGAAAGAAGACCGGGCAAAACGCTTGGCGAGAGTCCTTGTATCCGATATCCTCTGTTACAATCAGGAGAAGCGGGACCAGGCGCTGCAGGACGGCACCTTGATGACGGTGCTCGGCGGGGAGATTAAAAAATCCTGGGAACTGTACAAGGATAAAGTTGGATCGGACACCGCCAACTCCACGAATTACTTCAAAGAAGCGTTAAACGAAATATTGGCGGATGGCCAGGAAGTATTCTGAACCAGTCATGTCGGTAGATAGAGGTCCCAAAACTTCGGGAAAACGGGAAACCCCGGTTTTTGCCGTTGTTACAGACCCTTCGTTTTATCAACGAATCCGTTCGGATTGCTCCAACCTGCCCGGACATATCGAAAAATTTCCTACTATTGCGAAACTCACTGATCACCTGTCCGTCCGCGACAAACTGGGGCTGGCGTTTTTACTGTTGGTGGAGCAGCACGGCAAAAACATTGACGTCGCCAGTCTGCGGAGGCTGAGGCTGGACCACCCGCAGCTGGTGAACCTCGCGATTCTGGAGACCTGCGAACAACAGTGTGAACTTCGACTGCAATCAGTCGGTGTGAGCGCGATTCTGTTGCCGCCATTTGACGAGCTGGACATTTCCCATGAAATCGCAACCGTCACACCCAACCTGCCCAGCTTCAAACGCCATCCCGACCTGATGAACCGCGGACAGGCGCGTCTGGATTTCTTGATACCCAGCGACCTTTCGTACGTGCTCGGCCTCAACTACGAAATTTCATTGCTCCTGAAAGAATTCGGTTTTCCCCAGCAGGACGCCCGCATCAATATCCCGCTCGCCTGCGACGAAGCCATCACGAACGCTATTGTTCACGGCAACAAATCCAACGTGGACAAGAAGGTGAATATTCAGATCTACCTGAGTCATTCACGCTTTCGTATCCGTGTCCGGGATCAGGGTGCGGGATTTGACCTGTCTTCAGTGGCTGACCCCAGGGAAGGTGACAACGTGCACCGTCCGTCGGGCAGGGGGATTTACCTGATGCGAAACATCATGGATGAGTTTGAGTACAAGGAAGACGGGAAAGTCCTGGAGATGGAAAAGAGAAACCCTCTGGTCAACGGAGCCGCGTAACCCGCCCCCCCTGCCGAACGGCTATTCCTGCCACTTGTCCTTGGCAAGCCTGCCCAGCATATCGTCTATGGAACTCCAGATCCGGGCGTTCTGGTCGGGCTCAAACAGCGCCTTTTTGACGCGGCCATACTCGTCTTTTTTGACGTATCGAATGGCCTTGAGCGTGTCCATCGGGATCAGAATATCCTTACACGCTTTTACTTCGAGGGATTTTCCGTCGAGGTTGACATTCGGGTTGTTGTCGGGGTGCATGCCCAGCCCCCATCCGTGGGCGATCATGCTGCAGATAAGGGCCTGGAACGTGTTTTGTCCCTGGACGGTTTCGAGGTCCAGCTGGCCGTTCACCTTTTTGGTCACGCCGTCGATCACGGGGATCAATCGCTGTATAACACTTTCACTGATTTCGATGTTGATCAATCGGGCAAACATTTCCCGAAGCATTTTTTCGACGACGCTCATTGCAATATTACCCTTCGCTGCCGGACTGGATATCTAACCACTTCATTCGCTCCAGTAAAACCCCCAGCAATGCAAGAAACAGGCCTACCGCCATTAGTATTACCGACTTGGAAACTACGGTGTTGACCCCTGTAGCGACGGCGGATGTGGCCAGAAACGCAGCTTTTATCATAACCTCACGGGTTGCGAACACCCGGCCGCGGAAATCATCCGGGCTGTGGCGTTGAAGCAGGGTTTCGGTGAAGATAAAAACGGGCGAAGTCGCCAGTCCGATAACGGCTGTCCAGATGCACATTGGTATCAGGGTATCGGTACGCCCGACGCCGACGACCGCCACGCCGGACACCAGCGCCGCCACGGCAATGGTTCTCGCCGAGGTGGTCCGGTTGCGGAAATATCCGGCGATCCACGAGCCCAGAAGCAGACCCACCAGCAGACAGACTGATACAACGCTCAGGTAAATCGTTTTTCCAGGTGGAAACACTTCCTGAATATGCGACAGGCCAATCACGTAGATGATACCGCCGAATCCAAAAACACAGCTCTGGGCGATGAGACAAACAGCGATGGTTTCATTCTGTTTGATCAACCGGAATCCGTCGCCTATCGACCGCGCGACTTCCCGGATACTCTCAACAATCGTCGGCCGCCGGCGCCGCGGTTGGTGACTGTCCGACGGGGCTATTCTGGCGGAAGAACGGCACACCCACAAAACCGGAAGCATCAGCAATCCCGCTGTAGCGTACGCGGCGGCGTCGCCATAAAAGCTTTCCTGCCATACCCGGTAGTCGAAAAACCACCCCGTCAGAAGGAACCCGAACAACGTCCCCACGATGCCCAGTCCCCAGAACACCGCGTTCACCTGCATGAGTTTCTCCGGGGGGGAAAGCAACGGAATGAGGGCCGAACGCGCGGGGGAAAACAACAGATCACCCAGGCTGATAAACAGCACAACAAAATACACGGGATAAATCGATCCCGACCACGCGAACGCCCACGGGACCAATACAATCAACCCCGCGCGGATCAGGTCCACAATCAGGATAACAGCGCTTTTGTTCCAGCGATCCAGCAGGGCGCCAAACAAGGGCGCAAACAACAGCATCGGCAGGTGCATCACCAGGCCAAGCTGCAACAGTTCGGCGCTCGATCCCGGATTCACCAGGCCAACCAAACCCACCAGGGACAGCTGCTTGAGCCGGTCCGCAAATATCGAGACCAACTGGGAGACAGCAAAAAGCCACAGGCAGATTTTCAGTTTTGTGGAGGAGGGCAGAGCGGAATCCTTCCGGTAATAAATTCGGGGTACTCCGGAACATCCTAACGCCGGAATCGTCATTTTTGCAAGCAGCAGAGCAGTTTGCACAGGCGTTCAATTTCACGGGGTGTCCATGTTTTTGACACCCGGACCTAAGATGCATTATGACAGTGTGTTATGCTATTTTGAAGTCCCCGTTCTTGGCATATTACTTGCCTGTATTCCCTCCGCCGGGGTGGCCTTCAACTAACGCTCGAGTATCTCACCCTGGCCTGTAACAGCGTAGCGCTCCTTTTTCTGCCGGTTAGTTCCGTGCAGATTGGGATCACGAGGGCCGCCCCGGTATAACAAGCAAAGCAAAGCAAAGCAAGCGTGACGAAAAATCAGGACTGCCGGCGGACACCTCGGATTCCAACGTGAAACGCTGGGGAAGGAACAGGGATCATGGTTGTATTGAACTACACCGGTGAGGAAATTAACGCGAAGATCGTGTACTACGGACCGGGATTGAGTGGGAAAACCACCAACCTCGAATCCCTGTACGGGCAGATGCCGGATGATTCGAAGGGGCAGATGGTATCGATGAAAACGCGTACCGACCGTACGCTTTTCTTTGACTTTTTTCCTCTCGAACTGGGTGAGATCAACGGTTATCGCGCGCGGTTCCTGCTGTACACGGTTCCGGGACAGGTATACTACAACGCCACGCGAAAGCTCGTGCTCAAAGGCGCGGACGCCGTTGTGTTTATTGCGGATTCTGACCCGTCCAAATTACAGGAAAATATCGACAGTCTGAGAAACCTCGAAGACAACCTCAATGAGCACGGTCTGAGCCTGGATACGATTCCCTGGATCATTCAATACAACAAGCGGGACCTGCCCGACGCCTCTCCGGTGGCCACGCTGCACCAGCATCTCAACCTGCTGAACGTTCCGGCGTTTGAAGCCGTCGCCAACACTGGACAGGGCGTTCACGAGACGTTCAAAAGCATCGCCGATATACTGTACGAAAAACTGAGGGAAAAACTGGAAAGCGGGGAAGCAATTTCCACCGCTGCGGGAGACGACATGCCGGGTTTGCCAGCGGGTGCGGCGGCGGAACCAAAAGATGTCACCGAAACTCTTGACAGCGTGCTGAGAGAAGTGGACACAGTTCCAGTGCCATCCAGCGGACCGTCACATATCGAAAGCGGCCACAGTCTGGTTCCTCAGCAACCGGTTCCTCCAGCGCCGGTAACACCACCGCCTTCAGCGGCGCCACCCGTGACAGCGCAGGAAACCGCGCCACCGGTCACGCCGCAGGTAACAGCACCCCATACGATGCACCAGATGCAATCCCGCTCGCAATCCCGCTCGCAAACAGTTGATAGCTCGCGGGACGCTACGCAGTCGGTTGATACGCAGCCGCAGGCTGGACCGAATCCCCCGGAACACAGTCCAACCACGCCGGTTGAACCCGCGGCGCCGATTAAAACCGTGCCCGCGACACCTCCGGCCGCGAAGCAGGCATACCCGACTCCCGTGTCTCCCGTGCCGCAACCACCGGTAACTCCGGAGGCTGCGGAAAACAGCCCCGGTCCCGTAAACACGCCCGTTTCACAGCCCCGCTCGCAGAACGTTGATAGCTCGCGGGATGTACCAAATAGTGGCACCTCACAAATTGTAAACAGTGGGAGCTCGGCTTCGCAACAGGCTCCGGAAAAGGCCCCGGCACCGGCCGCCGACGATCCAGCTATCGTAGCTGTGGCGGAACCGACCCGGCCGCAACCCAATCACAACTCCCAGAGCATGTCTCAACCGTGGGAAAGGCCGCATCCACCCGCCGACAAACCCGCGATGGAAAAAGGCCCCGATACGTCCCGAGAGACACAAGACGACCCGTCGGTTGAAGGACTGAGCAATCCGTCGCTGAACCTGGGTGGCGGGGAGGAAGAAGAAGCGCCGGATATCGGTCGATTGGTCGAACTGGATGAATCGAACGATTCCACTGATAGCCCTGAAACGGAGAAAACCCCGGAGTTTATAACCGACCCGATGTCGCGAGGGGCCGTCGCCGAGGAAGAGCCCGAAATTCAGGCCTACGAAGCACCGAAGGTCGCCGATCCCAAACCGGTGGACAAAGAGCAGGAACTTGTTGTTCCCGTTGTGATTTCACGCTCACAGGTGAACAAGACCATTCCGCTGAAACTGAGGCTCGAGATACAAGTGATCGACGACTAGGCCGCTGCGGGGCCGTTAAACGGTCCCCGCGCCCCGATATCAAAACACTGTGGAATACCGGCGTTTTCTGAGACGTCCGGTATTCCGCTGCCGCTAAGTCCGCCCGCTCTCTTTGCCACCCGCCTGTGGATAACATTTATAAACAGATGTAATAATATAAATTGCACTTTCGTAAATAATTCTTGACACATTTTTTCTAGCTGTAATAACGTATTCCAAATGGGCTAAGTCTGTTAAATTGTTCGCGCTACGCTGGATTTGCCGTCCAGCGGGCGTTTCCCTGAGGGGGTACACGTGCCAGTCCTGCTCGACAGATCAGTGAAACAGAATGATCCGAAACGCATACAACAGCTCCGCAGACGCACCGAAGAGGACCGTGACGACTTTTTCGCAGAATTCGAACTGATACAGGCGTTGTGGATTGAAGGAGAGCGGGACAATGCCGTGCGCAGGTGCCGCCGTCTGGTGAAACGCGGGAACCTTCCCGCCGACGTCCTGGAACCGGCCGCTATTTTCCTGTTCGAACGCCGGGTACTGGAGGATGCAGGAGTTTGTTTCGAGAAATTATGCGCGGCCGAACCGGCGCGCGCCATGCCGCACTATTTCCTGGGGCGTATTCACGACCTGGAAAACAACAGGGAAGAGTCGTACCGTTCGCACGAGAAGTCAATCGAGCTCGAACCCGATAATGCGGAGTGTTACTACCGCTACGGCGTTACGCTCGCGAGGAATGAGCGGCGCGATGAGGCAGAGGGATTCTACCGCAAGGCGCTGGATATCGACCAGGCGCACGCAAAAGCCTACACCAATCTGGGTTACCTCATCGATCTGAAGGGCCACTATTCGGAAGCGATGAAAATGTTTCGCCGCGCGGTTCAGTGTAATCCCCACAGCGCCGAGGCGCATTTTAATCTGGGTGCATTGTACGGGGAAAACGGCAACCACGAGCGCGCGATCCGCGAATTCCGGCTGGCCATTCGCCTCGACCCCGAGAGTGTCGAAGCCTGGTTCAATCTCGGCCTTTCGTTATACGAAAGTGGTGAACTGGACGAGGCGCTGGATTCGTTCAAGAAGGTAGTCAAGCTGGACAGCTCCCACAAAACCGCCCGGTACTACGCAGGAATGGTGCTGTACCGAAAAGGAGTATACGGCAAAGCGCTCAAGGCGCTGCAAAACGTACTCAAGGACGACCCTGAAAATCCATCGGTGTTATACCACATCGGAGTTTGTTACAATCGCATGGACGAGCCGTTCAAAGCGATTCCGCCGTTGAAACGTGTCACCGAACTGACACCCGACGACGGCAGGGCTTACTACTTCCTCGGAGTGGTCTACGACAAACAGGGACAGACTGATGAGGCAAAAAAGCATTATCGGACCGCGGATTCACTGTTCCACAAGAGCGGGCCTCAACGTGCGGTGTCGTAGACATATACTGAAAAGCAGATCCTGGTTGATTGTGGTTATCGGGTGCCTGTGTCTATCCGTGTTCACCGTCGAAACGTCCGGTGTCGGACAGGAGTTTGTTCCGCCCGACCACTGGGCGTATGGCGCGCTCGAACGCTTCGAGACGCTGGGGTTGTGTAACGTACCGGAGGACGCCCCGTTCACGCGGCCCGAATTCATCAAGCTGGTGTCCGAGATCGCGGAGAACGCGTTCGACCGGCGGTTGTCGCCGCGCGACCGCTTTCAGCTGGAACGCCTCGAAAAAGAATTCACCGAATTTGAGTCACAGCGCAACCCCCAGGCGCGATGGGATCCCCCTACTTTTTATCTCGAAGAACGACCGATAATATTTGAGCTGGATTTTGATCTGATGGGAATTGCCCAGGAAGATTTTCTCAGCGAGTTCGGCACCGAGTATTACGCGGCATCCAGCCCCGAATTCAAGCTGCATTTCTCCGATCACGCCACCTACAACGGGCGATACCGGCTTATTATGGGCCCCGAACACGGTGATCGCGCCCGGAATGAAAAACCGTCGGCACGCGAGCGAAGCTTCAAGGGACTCACCTCGCTCTACGAACTTTCGTATGTGATCCTGGGGTGGGACAAGATCCATGTGTTCTACGGGCGAAATTACGTGGATTGGGGACCGGCCAACTGGGGCAGCCTGATCACACCGGGCTACAATCTCAGTCTGGATCAGCTGGGATGGCGCGCGAAGCTGAAGTGGTTTCGACTCAACATGTTCAGCGGGCAACTGTCTCCGTTGTCGCAGCGCTGGCTCGCCGGCCATCGGCTCGAGATGTTGTTTTCGCGTCTGACGATCGGTTTGAGTGAAACGGTGTTGTACACCGGTAAGGACTGGGACCCGATCTACGCGTTCCCGCTTTCCATTTTCTACGCCAACCAGTTTAACGAACGCGAGAACGACGACAATATCTACTGGGAGGCCGATCTCAAATACAGCGTGCTGGACGCGCTCACGCTGTACGGGAGTTTGCTGATCGACGACTACCAGTTTGAGCGCGACGGCGAAAACCCCGACAAGATCGCGTTTGACGTGGGCGGACGGCTCGCGTTGCAGTTTCCGGTGGCGACCACGTGGCGCGCGAGTTACCGCCTGGTGGATATCTACACGTACACGCACAAAGACTCCTCCACGGTGTACGTCAGCGGTGAGGGGCTGCTGGATGAAGGCGACACGCTGCTCGGCGGTGAACCCGGGCCAGACACAATCACGTGGCGTATCGAAGGCGATTTTTATCCGATGGCGAACCTGATTCTCACCGGCCTGGTTTTTTCGGAGCGCAGGGGAGAGGGAAACGACATGCGTTCCTTCCAGCCGGGAGACCCGGTTAAACCAGGTCTTCCTTCGGGTATTGTACAGAGGACGCTGGGTTGGGGACTGAAGCTTCGGTGGGAACTTCCCCGGGACTCATGGGTGGAGGCGTATTTCAGCCGAGCGACAATCTCCAATATCGGCCACGTAAGCGGCAACGATGAAACCACCAACGCGTTTCGTCTGGCCCTGAGATACGATTTCTAGTACATTCGTCTGCGCCATGTTCAAACGGCTCCTCGTCTCTATCGAAATATCCCGTCCGCACAATATGCTGGTCGCCGCTTTCAGCGTCGCCGCCGGTTATTTCATATCCGGCGGCAGAGTAGCGGTGGATGTGTGGCCCGCGGCAGTGATCACCGCCCTGGTAACGGGTGCGGGCAACATTATTAATGATTACCACGACATCCGGATAGACCGGGTAAACAAACCCCGCCGCCCCCTGCCATCGGGGCGCCTCTCGGTAAAACACGCTGTGGTGATGTATGTCGCCGGCACAGTCGGAATCACAGTCTGGGCGCTGACGGTCCTTCCCCGGCGAGTCGCGTGGTTGGTTCTTTTGTGGCAGCTTTTTTTGTTTGTATATGCGCGGTGGGCCAAACGCCTGTTTGTGGTTGGTAATCTGCTGGTCGCGCTGATCGCCTCAAGCGCGTTTATCGCAGGGGGGCTGCTGGCGGGCAACGTACTCTCCTCGATTGTGCCTTTTGTGATCGCGTTTGTTTTTGTCGTCAGCCGTGAACTGGTGAAGGGCGCGGAAGATGTCGAAGGGGACCGTCTGTCGGGCGTGGACACGGCGGCGACGGTGCTGGGGCTGCATCGCACGGTATTGTGGGCTTCGGCGCTGATGCTGACGCTGGCGGCGGCCATTCCGCTGCCGACGCTCGCTTCGTTTTACGGGCGGTCCTACCTGTTGGTAATGGAAGTTGCCGTGGTGCCGGGGCTGATCGCCGCTTCGTATCTCATACTGAAACGGCCGGAAAAACAGACTTTCGGCCGCGTCAGCTGGTTGCTTAAAATCGAAATGTTTTTTGGCGTCCTGGCCGTAGGCCTGGGAAAAATATGACCGCTACTACGCCGCCGTTATCATCCGCCACCGGCGTTTCGCCGGCTGTTCTCACGGAAAATAAAGGCTCAATCCCGCCATCGCGCCCCAGTAAGAGACGTCAAATCCCACGATGGCGTCGGCCGCTGATATGTACGCATCTCGTGTCCAACCGTAGGTATAAGTGACTGTGCCGTTGATGCTGAGGTGTCGGCCAACCATCAGTAACAGTCCCGCGCCGGCGTCGAACGCCGGAGAGTAGTTGGACCGGACGAATTCGTCGGGCGAGTCGAATTCCACGCGCATCGAACTCATCCCCAGTTTGACAAAGGGATGGATCGAACCGCCCGTCACGGCCGTGAAACGGAGAAATCCCCCGTAGGACGCCGTGTGGGTCTGCAGAGTATCCGCCAGGTCTTTATCGTCCCATCGGCCCTGGTTATAAACGAAACCAAGCGACACGTTTGGACTGAAATAGTGCTCGATTTCGACCATTGCGTTGTACCCCGGTGTTTCGTGATTGCCACCGGTGGTGCTGCCGTAACTGTCCGAGTAAGTGGAGCGCTGGCCGAATTCGCCCAGTGGAGCGTTGGCGCCGACGTATCCAGAAAACGCAGTTCGGCCGAGAAACGGAGGTTTTTTCTGCCGCTTCAACGCGTGACCGGGAACCGCAATCGAAATAATTAGAATTAAATGTAGCAACCCTAGAGCATATCTCATGGAAGTCACCTCTCTGGACGACACAAACAGAACACCGCGCGCTCAGGGGTTGAACGGGGTATATATACTAATTTTGGGGTTTGTTTGGCCGTTTGTCAATCCAGAACCTTTCATTCGGTAAACTCGTGGTGGTTGCACTTATCGCGCAACAACGGGGGAAGAAATCGCCGAAAACCAGACGTTGCCGCTCTTTTCGGAAAAATTTGCGGTTACAACGGCAATGAACCGGAGCGCCGTGACGCGGGCGGCGGAATATCCGTCCGGCCGGTACGATACCACGATCAATTTCTCTCTTTTAAATTCGCGATATTTTCGTTAACCTTTCGGTGAAAGCGCGGATTCTGACTGCCGCAAAGGAGGGAAAATTTGCCTCTGTTACGGCTTTTCAACCACAGGTCACTGCTCCTGATTGTATCTCTGCTCTGTTTTCTGCCCGCCCCCGTCAACTCCGGAAGCGAGACGTCCAGAGAAACGCGCGCCGACATGCACCAACTCGTCAACAATGTATCGCTCGTATTTCACCTCAGCCTCGATGAGTCAAAATTCCAGAGTCCGGAAAACCGGGACCAGATCCTGGGTGCACTGTACGACCTGTCTGCAGTTGCGGCGCAGTTGGGAGACCACGGGGAAAAACCCGAACCCAGCTATAATTATTTTAACCGCTCCCTTGTGCGCGACGCAAACGAAGCCGTGTTACGTTTCCGGCAGAACCAGTACGAAGGGTCACGATTCCTGCTCGGCCGGTTGATGGACAACTGTTTTGCGTGCCACTCCCGGCTTCCCGTTGA